>JBAXOY010000053.1:0-19825 GCA_037133055.1 Chlamydiota bacterium | reverse complement strand
GGACGGGGGTCCCGAGGTGGGTCCTCCCACCTTTGCACCCGGAACCCCCCCCGAAAAACTCCGCCGGGCCCCCCCCCCCCCTTTCCCCCCCGCTCCCCCCTTTTAAGGTGGGCCCCCCCCCCCCCCGGAA
Organism: Chlamydiota bacterium; assembly: GCA_037133055.1. Lineage (GTDB taxonomy): Bacteria > Auribacterota > Tritonobacteria > UBA1439 > UBA1439 > UBA1439. Next base: position 19,695 of record JBAXOY010000053.1, on the reverse strand, counting down.
AGTCCAACCTCGTAGGTTGGCCCGAAGGCCAACCTACGAGGTTGGACTAAATCAGCCCTTGATGCAGATCAGCGGCCGCAGGCGCGCGACCTTCCTGTTCACGCCGGCCCCCTCCATCACGTCCACGACCTGCGCCACGTCCTTGTAGGCACCCGGCGCCTCCTCGGCGGTCCCGGCCGTGCTGTGCGCCTTCACGATGATGCCCCGCGCCCGGAGCTCGCCGATGACCCGTTCCGCCCGGTACTCCCTCATCGCCTGGGTGCGCGATTTCAGGCGCCCCGCGCCGTGGACCGCGCTCCCGAACGTCTCCGCCATCCCCTTCTCGGTCCCCGTGAGGATGTAGGAGCAGGTTCCCATCGTCCCCCCGACGAGCACCGGCTGCCCGACGGCCCGGTACGCCGCGGGCAGCCCCGGGCTCTTCGCCGGGAAGGCCCTCGTCGCGCCCTTCCGGTGGACGAGGAGAGTCTTCTCCACCCCGCTCACGCGGTGGCGCTCGAGCTTCGCGGTATTGTGCCCGACGTCGTAGAGGACGCGGATGGATTGCGACGCGATCCCGAACACGCCGACGAAACAGCGTCGCGCGAGGTGGGATATCGCCTGTCGGTTGGCGAAGGCGCAGTTGATGCCGCAGAATACCGCGGAGAGGTACTCGCGCCCCTCGGGGCTCTCGATCGGGGCGCAGACGAGCTCCTGCTCGCGGACCGGGAGATCGTACTTCCGGCTTGCGGCCTTCAGCTTCGGGAGATAGTCGGTGCCGATCTGGTGCCCGAGCGCCCGGCTCCCCGTGTGGATGGAGACGAGGACCGCGTCGCACGCGATGCCGAAGGCGCGCGCGGCATCCCCGTCGTAGACCTCGTCCACGTACTGCACCTCGAGGTAGTGGTTCCCCGACCCGAGCGTTCCGACCTGGCGGAACTGCCGATCCTTCGCCCTGTCGCTCACCCGCGCGGGGTCCGCGCCCCGCACGCAGCCACGTTCCTCGATGTACTCGAGGTCCGCCTCCGTGCCGTAGCCGCGCCGGACGGGAAACTCCGCCCCGCTCGTCAGCACGTCGTCGATCTCCCTCCGGTTCAGCCTGAAATCCCCCTCCGAGCCGAGCCCTGCGGGAACGCCGCGGAAGAGCGCCTCGGCGAGCTCGGCCTTTCTTTTCTCGACCTCGGCCCGTGTGAGCGGCGCCACGAGCGCGCGGACGCCGCAGTTGCAGTCGAACCCCACGCCCGCCACGCTCACGACGCCGTCCCTCGTGTCGAAGGCCCCCACGCCGCCGATCGGAAAGCCGTAGCCGGGGTGGATGTCGGCCATCGCGAGGGAGTAGTTCTGGATGCCCGGCAGGCAGGCGACGTTCTTCACCTGGAGGAGGGCGTTCCACTCGCGCGCCTTCGGCTGGTCCGCGAGGAGCTGGTCGATAATCGCGCGGTCGCCGTAGATCCTCCCGGGGACGCGCATCTCGCCGCTCCTCGGAATCTCCCAGACGAACTCGGAGACCTGCCGCACCTCGACCCGGTCACCCATTGACCTGCCCCATCGCCGCCTGGATGGCCCGCGTGACCTCGTTCGGCTCGGGCGTGCCGATGCAGAATCGCCTGCCGTCGTCGAGCCCGATCTCGACAACGGCGATGCCCGAGCCGCGGAACATCCACCCGCGGGGTATCCACTTGACGCCCCAGCCGAAGTACCAGGGGATTTCCATCGGACGGACGTACCGGATCTCCCGGAGCGGAATCCTCCTCTTCAGGAGACCGGGGCCGAACTGCGCTGTCACCGCGTCCTCCCCGACCTCGATCGTGAGCACGCCGAAGAGCGTCATCGCGATGGCGAGCAGGACGATCACTGCCCAGAGCGAGCACATGCACCCGAACGCCCACATGATGTTGCCCAGGATGATGATGCCCGCCCCCGTCGCCGCGACGATCACGTTGCTGACCTGGCTCTTTCTGTAGTGGACGATCATGCCGTCTCCTCCTTCCGGTTACAGGTCGAGGACGCAGCGGGCGGTGAACCGCCCGCCGCTCTCCCCGACCTTAAGCCCCATGTACGAGGCGGCCTTCACCTCCGCCCTGAGCCTGCCCTCGAGCGCCGCCGGCGGAAGGCCCTCCGCCTCCGCCTTCAGCAGGAAGCCCGCGCCTTTGGACCGGGCGATCTCCTTCACCGCGCAGCGGAAGAATACAAGGCCGAGGAGGCCCTGCCGCGCGAGCAGCTCGTTCAGAAACACGACGAGGAGCTCTTCGCGAGACGCAGCGGGCGCCTCGATGGCGACGCGGCGCCCCGGCGCTGCGGTCGCCGGGCCGCGCACCATGAGCCCGAGCATGGCCTCCGCCGCCCCGGTGAACGCCTTCTCGAGGGTGCTCCCGCTCCCCTCGATCGCCGCATCGCCGATGTGCTCGAGGTACCGGTAGGGCATGTGCACCTGAAGGGTTCAGTGTTCAGGGTTCAGGAACGCGCTTCTCCACTCAAAAGACTTCCGATGAATCGGGCACCGGCCGTGCTCCCTGATGGCCCGGATGTGCTCCTCGGTGCCGTAGCCCTTGTGGCGCGCGAACCCGTACTCGGGGTATTCGGCGTCGTAGGCCCGCATCAGGGCATCGCGGTGCACCTTCGCGACGATGGACGCCGCCGCGATCGAGAAGATGAGCGCGTCGCCGCCGATGATCGCCTCCTGCGGGATGCCGATGCCGGGGATGGCCCGCGCGTCGACGAGGACGTGCTCGACATGAAGGTCCACGCCGAGGAGCGCGAGGCGCATCGCCTTGAGCGAGGCGCGGAGGATGTTCAGGCGGTCGATCTCTTCGGGCTCGACGGCGCCGATGCCGATGCCGAGCGCGGCCTTCCTGATGAGCGCGTCGAGGGCGACGCGGCGGCCGTGGTCGAGCTGCTTCGAGTCCCGGATGCCCGGGATGCGCACGCCCGGCGCGAACACCACGGCGGCTGCGACGACGGGGCCGGCGAAGGGGCCCACCCCGACCTCGTCCACCCCCGCAATGTAGGAGATGCCGCTCGCCCAGAGGGCCTTCTCGCGCGCGAGCATCTCCTCGATGCGGCGCGACTCGCGCTCCCGCTCCGCCGTGCGGCGGCGGAGCGACGCGGCGACGCGGCGGGCGCCCGCGCGGGGATCCGCGTCGAGGGAGGCGAGCTCCCCCGCGGAGGGCGGTTCCGGGCGCCGGAGGAACCGTTCCTCGATCTCCCTGACAGTGAGTCCCACGAGATCGGTCATGGCGTACAATCCGAGAGTTCAGCGTTCAGGAATCAAAGTACGACGAGCCGTCGAATCTCCTCTATCCTGAACCCCGAACCCTGCCTTTTGAGCCCTGAACCCTTCTTTTTTTACGCCCCGAACTTGATCAGCTTGCGCGCGTGCGCGAGCAGGACGGGCATGAGACTGACCGAGGGCCGCAAGCCCAGCGCGCCCGCCCCGCAGGCATTCTCCGTGAAGCGCTGCGCCCCGCTCGTGCGGCAGTACGGCGAGTGGAGGAGCAGAGGGACCGGGTGCCAGCTGTGCATCGCGAGCCGGCAGGGCGTCGAGTGGTCCGCGGTGACCGCCAGCACGTCGGGTTTCAGGGCGGCAAGCGCTGGGATCATCCCGTCGAGCTCCTCGATCGCCTTGACCTTCGCGGCGAAGTCCCCGTCCTCTCCGCAACTGTCGGTCTTCTTGAAGTGCAGGTAGAAGAAGGTGTGCGCGGAGAAGTTCCGCGCGAGCGCGTCCAGGTCCTCCGCGGTGCTCGCGGTGTGCGGGGCGACCGTCATCCCCACGAGGCGGGCGAGACCGCGGTACATCGGGTACTGGGCAACCGCGAATGCCTCCACACCGTACCGGTCGGCCATCGTGGGGAGCGGCTCGTGCTTGGCGAAGCCGCGGAGCAGGATCGCATTCCCCTTATTCTCGCCCGCGAGGACCTTCATGGCCTGCGCGATAATCTCGTTCACGAGCGCGGCGGTCTTCTCCGCCTCCGGCACGAGGGCCCGGGCGGGGATCGCGGGAACGCCGAGCTCCTGCGGATCGGTGTCGTGGACGGCGCCGCAGAGGCCGTCCCCGCGGAGGACGAGGAGGCCGCGGTGCTCCTTCACCGTCTCGATGAATATCCCGCAGCCGGGCGGCGGCGCGATCCCGTCGCGGAGCTTCTGCACGAGCCGCCGGTTCTCCTCGGTGCTGAGGCGCCCGGCGCGGCGGTCCGTCAGCTTCCCTTCTCCGTCCACCGTGGCGAAGTTGAACCGCGCGGCGACGTCACGCCCCGTGAGGCGGAAGTCGATGCCGAGCCCCTCGAGGACCCCGCGCCCGATGTTGTATTTCACCGGATCGTAGCCGAAGAGCGCGAGGTGGGCGGGGCCGCTGCCGGGGGTGATGCCGGGCCCCACGGGCTCGAGGAGACCGAGGGAGGACGAGCGGGCGAGCGCGTTGAGGTTGGGCGTCCGCGCCGCCTCGAGCTCGGTGGGGCCGCCCGGTTCCATGGGGAGCCCCCCGAGCCCGTCCGCTACCACGAGCAGTATCCTGCTCGGCGTGTTCTCGACCAAATCCTTGATAAGTCCCGCGTAGTCCCCGGTCATCGAAATCCTCCTTGTGTGCGTGCGCCCGATTCTGATTCTAACACACCCCCGGGGCTGGCGTAAACGCTTGCCGGGTGCCAGGGGGGTCGGCTATACTACCGCCTCAAACGGGATGCCGCGCCGGCATCAGGATGGTGCCTCGCGCGCAGGAGATGACGGAGATCGGCATGCAAGAGAACGAATCACTGAAGAAGAGATTGGGGGAAGAGCAGTACCGGAAGATCGCGGCGATTCCGAACCGGTCACTGCACAAATTCGTCGCGGAATTTCTCCAGCTCTGCGACCCGACAAAAGTGTGCGTGAGCGCGGACGAGCCCGCGGATTTTTGGCATATCCGCGAGGCCGCCGTCCGGAGCGGCGAGGAGACGCGGCTTGCCGTCGGGGGCCACACCCTCCACTTCGACAACTACGCCGATCAGGGGAGGGACAAGAAGAACACCGGCATCCTGGTGCCGGAGGGGGTGGACCTTGGCGAGGGGATCGAGACGAAGCCGCGGGAGACCGCGCTCACGGACATCCGGGGAATTCTCCGCGGCATCATGAAGGGCAAGGAGGCGTTCGTCTGCTTCTTCTGCCTCGGCCCCGCCGGCTCGCGTTTCGCCATCCCCTGCGTGCAGATCACCGACTCGAGCTACGTCGCCCACAGCGAGACGATCCTCTACCGCCCGGGCTACGCGGAGTTCGAGCGTCAGGGGGAGAAGGCGCGGTTTTTCAAATTCGTGCACTCCCAGGGGGAAGTGGACCAGAGGAAGACCTGCCGCAACCTCGATAATCGGCGCATCTATATCGACGTCGAGGACGACACCGTCTACAGCGTCAACACCCAGTACGGCGGCAACACGATCGGCCTCAAGAAACTCGCCATGCGCCTGGCCATCCGCCGGGGGGCTGAGGAGGGGTGGCTCACGGAGCACATGCTCGTCATGGGCATCCGGGGGCCGGGCGGCAGGAAGACATTCTTCCTCGGGGCGTTCCCGTCGCTCTGCGGCAAGACCTCGACCGCGATGCTCGAGGGCGAGACGATCGTCGGCGACGACATCGCCTACATCCGGAAAGAGGGCGGCGAGGTGCGGGCGGTCAACGTCGAGAAGGGCATGTTCGGGATCATCCAGGGGGTGAACTCCAAGGACGACCCCAGCCAGTGGAAGGCGCTGCATTCCCCCGGCGAGGTGATCTTCTCGAATGTCCTCGCCACCCCCGGCGGGGGCGTGTACTGGATCGGCAAGGACGGGCCCGTCCCCCCCGCGGGAGCGAACCACTCGGGCGAGTGGCATTCCGGGAAGAAGGACGCGGCGGGGAAGGATATCCCCCCCTCGCACCCGAACGCGCGGTTCACCCTGGCCCTGGAATCGCTCGAAAATGTCGACCCGGCCCTCCACGACCCGTCGGGCGTCCCGGTGGGGGCGATCGTCTACGGCGGGCGCGACTCGGACACCTCCGTGCCGGTCGAGGAGACGTTCGACTGGACGCACGGGATCGTCACGAAGGGCGCGGCGCTCGAGTCGGAGACCACCGCCGCCACGCTCGGGAAGGAGGGGGTGCGCGAATTCAACCCGATGTCGAACATCGATTTCCTCTCCATCCCCATCGGCAGGTACGTGCAGGCGAACCTGGATTTCAGCCGTGGGCTCGCCCGCGCGCCCCGCATCTTCGCGGTGAATTATTTCATAAAGGGGAGGGACGGGAAGTTCCTCAACAAGAAGACGGACAAGCGGGTCTGGTACAAGTGGATGGAGCTTCGCGTCCACGGGGGCGTCGAGGCGGTTCGCACGTCCACCGGCCTGATCCCGAAGTACGGGGATTTACATGCGCTGTTCCGCGAGGTCCTCGGGGAGGAGTACTCCGCGGACGCCTACCGGGAGCAGTTCACCGTCCGCGTGCCGGAGAACCTGGCGAAGATCGGGCGGATCGAAAAGATCTACCGGGAGAAGGTGAAGGATGCGCCGCCGGCGCTCTTCGAGATACTCGAGGGGCAGAAGCGGCGGCTGGAGGACGCCCGGGTGAAGTTCGGGGACTACATCACGCCCGACAGGTGGTGAGAATAGGGCGCATCCGAAACGCGCAACAGTCTCGCGCGCAAGCCATTAAAAATTTATCCACAGCCCAAGGGCACACTTAAGTGTGCCCTTGGATTATTATTAGAAAGATATTCAAAACAGTAGGGGGGCCTTAAGCTTGAGGCCCCCCTACGTGCTTCTCAAACCGTTGAAACACCAACCCGGGTTACGGCACCGTCACGGTCTTCACCGACACATACCCCTTGATCGGGATGACCGGGTCGAGGTCCGCCGGGACGAGTTCGACGGCGACCGTGTATACCCCCGAGACCCCGGGCGGGATCGTCATAGTGAGGAGGCGGGTGTTGTACGCGACGGGGAGCCCCGGGATGTTCTGGGCGAGCGGGGAGGTGCCGCTTCGGAGCGCGGTCGGGTTGCCGAGCGTGAACGAGTACGCCGAGGCCCCGGGGCCGAAGATGCAGCCCCACGCGTCGAAGGTCTGCGTGATCGGCTGCACCGCCACGTCGATGGTGAAGGGACTCCCGATCGCAGGCGTGAGCGAGTTGAGGGTCAGGCTGAGCGGCGCGGGCGGAGGCGCCAGGACGTACTCTATGCAGTTCTCGAGCAGTTTCTCCATGTCGGGGCCGAAAAGCTCCGGGGTGATCCCGAGAAGGATCGTCCGCTCCTCGTTCCCTATGATGATCGCCGCCTGGTAGTCCGAGGCCGCCGGGGTGTAGCCGGCCACCGCCGTCGCGTCATCGTTCGGCTGGAGATAGAACCCGTCGACGGATGAGGGGGAATCCCCTCCTGCCGGCGTCAGGTCGGGGATGGGGTTCGGCGTGGTGAGGAGGGGATTTGTCGGTTCCCACCGCTTTACGGGAAGCGGAGTTGTGTAGTTGTAATCATTGAGCCGCATATTCGCCCCGAGGAAGTTCGCGAGCGCCCAGTCCATATCCCAGTAATTCAGCACACAACGGCCGCCCTTCCCGATGTAGTTCATGAGGGAAACGAGCGTGCCGTCGTCAAGAGAACCGTCATAATTATCCACCAGCACCAAGTCCCATTCCGTTCCGTCTGTGAGGGCCGTGTAGAAATCAGGAACGTTGGTGGTCTCGGTAAACGTGTATCCCCGGGCGGTGAGCGCCGTCGGGTAATACTCGGAGATCCCGGGTGGTATGTTGAGCAGCAGGATGTTCGGGGCGGCCGTCACGCGCGATGCAGCCGTTAGAATCAACACCGGCACAAGAATCCTGATCGCTCTCATGATGAGAAACCCCCACAGTAGTAGGGGGGCCGTCACGTCATCCCTTCGGGAGGACGGCAGGCTAAAGCCTGCCCTACGTGGCCATATGGGGCAAGGCCCCCCTACGTGTTTCTCAAACCGTTGAAACACCAACCCGGTTTACGGCACCGTCACGGTCTTCACCGACGCGTACCCCTTGATCGGGATGACCGGGTCGAGGCCCGCCGGGACGAGTTCGACGGCGACCGTGTACACCCCCGAGACCCCGGGCGGGATCGTCATGTCGAGGAGGCGGGTGTTGTACGCGGCGGGGAGCCCCGGGATGTTCTGGACGAGCGGGGAGGTGCCGCTCCGGAGCGCGGTCGGGTTTCCGAGCGTGAACGAGTACGCCGAGGCCCCGGGGCCGAAGATGCAGCCCCACGCGTCGAAGGTCTGCATGATCGGCTGCACCGCCACATAGATGGTGAAGGGACTCCCGATCGCAGGCGTCGCCGTATTGAGCGTCACGCGAAGCGACGGCGCGGCCGGGAAGACATACTCGATGCAGTTCTCGAGCAGTTTCCCCATGTCGGGGCCGAACAGCCCCGGCGTGATCCCGAGAAGGATAGTCCGCCCCTCATTGCCGATAATTATCGCCGCATGGTTGTTCGCGGCCGCCGGGGTGTAGCCGGCCACCGCGGTCGCATCATCGTTCGGCTGGAGATAGAACCCGTCGACGGTGCAGGTGTCCAGTACCGGCGTCAGGTCGGGAATAGTGTTCGGAGTGGTGAAGAGGGGATCTGCGGGAACCCACCGCTTTACGGGAATCGGAATGTCGTAGCTGGGGTCATGAAGGTCCATAGACGCACCGAGGGGGGCTATCAACGTCGCATCCAGGCCCCAGTAGTTCACGATGCAGTGCCCGCCGTCTTGAACAAAGTTGAAGATCGCCATGAGCGTTGGGCTGTCGAAGGCGGCCTGGTACTCATCCACAAGCACAAGGTCCCATTCCGTGCCGTTTGTGAGGGCAGCATAGAAGTCGTCAACGTTGTTGGTCTCCGTGAAGGCGTGCCCCCGGGCGGTAAGCGCCGCCGGGTAATACGCCACGCTCGCGCTGCACTGTTCGCTGAGCAGCAGGATGTTCGGCTCGAACGGCTGCGCGGCGGCAATCGCCGCAACCGACAGCATCGTCACTGTAAGAAGAATTTTGATCGCTTTCATGATGCGAAACCTCCTTTACCCGTTGAGGGTGGTATGTTCCGCCCGTGTGGCAGCCGCGTGAAAATTGAGCCCTCCTCTTTGTAAACCGATGCCCCCCGGGCGCCCGCTCCCGGGAATAGACGCTCAATGCTAACAATCCCCATTCTAATATTCAATCCCTTTTCTCGCCTTCACGCCCTTCCTATAATAGTGCTTCACCTCTTTCATTTCGGTGACGAGGTCGGCCCGCTTTTTCAGCGACAGGTGCGCCGAGCGGCCGGTGATGACGAGCTCGACATGGCGGGGCTTCAGGTCCGCGAGGCGCAGGAGCTCCGCGACGGGAAATAGTCCGACGTGCGCGGCGACCGCCGCCTCGTCGAGGATGACGAGGCCGTATTTCCCGGAGACGATCGCCCGTTCCGCCTCCTTCAGCCCGCGTTTCGCGGCGGCAATGTCGGCCGGGGACGGTGTGCACCCCACGAAGCACCGGAGCCCGAACTTCTTCACGGTGATCGCCGGGCGAAGGCGGGCGAGGGCCCCGTCCTCCGAGTACGCCCGCCCCTTCATGAAGCAGGCGATAAAAACGCGCATCCCCGCCCCGGCGGCCCGGAGCGCGAGGCCGAGCGCGGCGGTGCTCTTCCCCTTGCCGTTCCCCGTGTAGAGATGGATGTAGCCCTTCATGCGGCGTCCCTCGGCAGGTAGTTTAGCAAATCCATCCCGCGGGCGGGTGGTCCGTAAGGTTGTCGACTGTGGCAATGGGATGAAGCGTGAGACAAGCGGCACTATCGGACCGTGACGTTCTCCTGGTCCGCATAGCGGGGGATGGTGTCCCCGATGCCGGCCGGGGGGACACCTGCGGGGACGAGGCCCACGACTATCTGGTACACCCCCTGCGTGCCCTGCGGGATCGCGGGCATATCGAGGAGAACGCCGGCGTACGGGATGTCCAGACCCGGGACGTTTGTAACGAGCGGATGCGCGCCGGCGGAGAGCGCGCCGGGATTCCCGAGGACGAAGGAGTAGATCGCCCCGCCGGGACCGAAGACGACGCCCCACGCGTCGAACGCCTGCGCGAGCGGCTGGACAGTCACGTTGACGGTGAAGCGGTCACCCGCCGCGGGGGAATTGCTGCTCGGCCGCGCGTCGAGGAGCGATCCGGACGCGGGCGTCGGAGTCGGAGTCGGGTCGGCGGGCCCGGTGCCCTCCCACCCGGCGAGGCGGGCCATCAGCCACCAGAACGCCCTGCCCTTCAGGGCGCAGTTCAGCGGCTGCGAGTGCGCGCAGCAGTCCGCTCCCCCGCAGTCGGCACACAGGAGTGAGCCGGGGTGGGCCGCGCACCACTCGATACCCCAGTTGCCGCCGTCATACTGGCATCCATCCGAGCCGTCCGCGCCGCCGCCGCGGTTGAGGTAGTCGTTTTCGTTCGGGTCGTAGCGTTCTATATCCGCGAAATCGAAGAGCACCTTGTTGTTCGCGCGGCAGTAATCCCGTATCTGGTTGTTCCTCTGGTGGAGGTTCCCGATCTCCCTCGTGCCGTCCAGGTGCCCGGTCATATAGACGAAGCGGATGGCGGGATATTCCGATTCGAGCTGGTTCAGCGCATTGAGGTAGCTCTGGATGTACGCCGCGTCGGCGGTGGAAACCTGCCCGCACCAGGCCCACATGGAGAAACCGATCGAGGGATTGTGGTTCAGGACGTTGCGGGTGAGCTGGAGCCCCTCCGGGGTCAGCCAGTAGAGCTCTGGGGTGATATAGGTATCCGTCTCCTGTCCGTCGAAGACGCAAAGGGAGCCGGGAACCGAGGGCAGGCCTTGACCCTGGATGGCGGCGTTGAATCGCGAATCCTGTCCCATGAGGACTTGCGCCCCGGTGACGAGCTGGCTGCCATGAGACGTGTGCGCGTAGTGGAGCTTGAGCGTCTTCGCCTGCTCGATCCACGTATCCGGTATCCGGCTCAGATCCGTGCAGGCGTGATCCACGACGATTCCCTGCGAAAATGCCGCGGACGGGGGGAGAATCGCGGCGAGGGCGAGCAGCGCACGGGTAAAATACGTGAAAGTCATAGCCGCCATTCCTCCGCAACCTGATTTTATCCTCGTCCTATAAAATACACCATGGGAATGACGGCGGCAAGCCGGGGAACCATCAGGGTCAGCCATCGAAGGCGCGGAGTCAATAGACAGTCCCCCCTCCCTGACTGCCCTGATCCTGACTGGAGCCGAAAAAAGCAGGGGGGCCTTGCGGCCCCCCTGTGTGTGCGGATAACCACCCGACGCTGCGGGTATCGCTTACGGTACTACGGTCAGCGTCTCCCGGTCCACCGTCCCGATGTAGATCAGGTTATCCACCGACGTCGTCTTCGTCGCGTCCACCGTCCCGCCCTCGAGGTAGTACGTCCCCGTGGATATCCCCTTGAACGGCATGGCTGCGATCGGGAAGAGGGGGTTCGGCGTATTCACGGTGACCGGCCCCGCATCCTCACCGAGAAACGGCGTCACGGTGGGGCTGATTTCCCCCCCGTTCACAAAGTAGAGAGTCGGGCCGTTCGGCTGGATGATCCGGATGAACGGGTAGCACTGGGTGGAGACGGCAGCCACGTTGGCATAGACCCCGATCTGATCGGTCGTGTTGAACGTCGTCTTGTTCGCCGTGAGGTTGATCGGCGGCACCGGCAGAGTGGCAATCGCATTGCCGAGATTGACTCTCGGCTTGGTTATCGCAACTTTCCCGTCCGTGATCAAATTGCCGGTGTCGATGAGTTTCGATCTCACCTGGGAGGGAGTGAGGAAGGATCCGGTGAGGTACTTCGCGGCGCTCTGCAGGCACGCGGCGGCGCCGGCGGCATAGGGACAGGCGGCCGAGGTGCCTCCGAAGGTCTGATCATAACCGGGGGGAGAGCCTTCGCCGACTATGGAAGTCGTGTATGCGTTATTACTGGGAGCGAAGACACCCAAAAATGATGCGCTGTTGGAATAGGTAGTAACCTGATCTCCATTTGTAGTGTAATCGATATACCATTTTTCACAGGGCGGACCTGCGGTCCCAACGCAAGATCCATTTCGAATACATCCCACATAAGGCGCTGCGGGGGATCGTCCAATGTTTGTGTCGTACACCGCCCCCACGGATATGACATTCGAAATGCACGCCGGCCAGCCCATGGAATCGCAGTAGCCGTCGTTGCCCGAAGCGGCGAAGACCGTGATGCCGGCCGCAACCGCATTGTTAGCGGCGGCGGTCATCGCGGGGGACTCGCTGTCACAGGCGCTGAAAAGCCGCCCTCCGCCGAAACTCGTACTGATGATTTTAATCGGGTTGGCGGGATTGTCATTTTGATGCGTGATGCACCACTCCCACCCTGCTATCATCGCCTCATTGGTCGCGTCGCCCGCGGCCCTCGAAATCTTCACCGCGTACAGTTTGGCATTGTACGCGACCCCGCCGATGTAGTCCCCTACGGTGCCGAGGTCTCCCGCCGCAATCCCCGCGCAGCATGTCCCGTGACTCTGAGTCGGTCTGGGCATGGGGTCCGGTTTGTTTTCGCCGCAATCATAGCCGCCGATCACCTTGCTGTTGGGAAACCCGCCCCCCCCCAGTCTCGGGTGGGTGTAGTCTATCCCCGTGTCGCAGATGGCGATTGAAATGCCCGACCCGTTGTAGGTGTTTCTCACGGTGGAGGCGTTCATCAGGGGGATTCCCTGAGCCAGCTGGGGATAGAGGATCTGCACCTTTTCAATTGAAACGACATCACTGTTACCGATCAATTCCTGAAGGCCCTCGAGCGTCACTTCGGCGGCGAATCCGTAGATATACACAAACCGGGTGGTGATTTTTATCTCGCCGGGATTCAGGGATCCGATAACCCTGTCCAGCGTCGATTGCACGGATTCCTGCGCCTTCCGCCTGACACCCAAATCCGCCAAATCGGGGGACTCCGCCGTCCTTGCCGGCTTGCGCAGATTCACGATCACGCGAGCCGTTATCGCCCCGCTCTTGAAATCGTCGAGTGCCGAATTATTCGCAAGGATCTTGGGGCTTTGAGAAAGAGCCGAGATATCCTTCACTGACGCGGCATTCAAAGCATAGCCCGTGCCCGTGAACACGCTCATCGCCACCGCGAGGGCCGCGCCCACTGCAAGCGCATGCGCCGCGATACGTCGTGTCTTCATAATCCCATCCTCCGAAGTGAGTACTGCGTTGTGGTTATGCTTCGCCATTATATACTGGAGAAACCTTGTTTTCTCACATTTCACCCGACGGTCCTGCTAAAAAGCATAGCACGCGTAATGGATTAACTCAAACACCGCTACGCTTGCGCGCAGGCGGTTTCACAGGGGGGCCGTCACGCCATCCCTTCGGAAGGCCGGCGGGCAGTGGCCCAAAAGGCCGGCGGACTGAAGCCCGTCCTCTTTTGTTTGGGTTCGGGATTTGGGATTTCTACCGGACCGTCAGCGTCTCCCGGTCCACCTTTTTCTCCCTCCCAGGGCAGACTTAAGTCTGCCCTGGGGTGCGAGTGGTGCAAGTGGTGCGAAGGGTTACCGGACGGTCAGTGTCTCCCGGTCTACCCTTCCCCTCCCAGGGCAGACTTGAGTCTGCCCTGGGGTGCGAGTGGTGCAAGTGGCGCGAAGGGTTACTGCACGATCAGGGTCTCCCGGTCCACTGTCCCGACGTACTTCAGGTTGTTCACCGAGGTCGTTTTCGTCGCGTCGACCGCCCCGCCCTCGAGGATGTACGTCCCCGTGGGTATCCCCTTGAACGGCATGGCCAGGAGCGGGATGTTGGTTATCGCCGTCTGCACGGTGATCGGCCCCGCCCTTACACCAAGGAAAGGCGTTACGGAGGGATAGATTTTTCCCCCATCCACGAAGTAGATCGTCGAGCCGTCCGGCTGGATGATCCTCACGAACGGGTAGCACGGGATGGAGATGACCGCCACATCGGCCGTGACCCCGATCTGATCGGTCGTGTTGAATGTGGTCTTGTTCGCCGTCAGGTCGATCGGCGGGATTGCGGTCGGCGTCGGGGTGGGCGTGGCTGTCGGCACCTGCTCAAGGCAGTATATATTTTTATCTGGTGAACTGGCACCGACATACATCCTCCCGTCACTCCCAAGCGCAGGAGAGGAAGTCACATCGGACGCCGTGCGATAACTCCACGCCAGCCCGCCCGCAGAGTTCAGGCAGTATATAGTGTTAGCATAGGATCCGACATAAATCATCCCGTCGCTCCCAATCGCGGGAGAGGAATAACTATATATGCCGCCTCCGGCAGTATAACTCCACACCCGCCCGCCCGCAGAGTTCAGGCAGTATAGATTGTCATCATTAGACCCGGCATACATCCTCCCGTCACTTCCAATCGCAGGAGAGGAAGACACATTGTCCGCCGTGCGATAACTCCACACCCGCCCGCCCGCAGGGCTCAGGCAGTAGATAGTGAAATCACCAGACCCGATATAAATCCTCCCGTTACTCCCAAGCGCAGGAGAGGACTCCACATAGCTCGCCGTGCGATAACTCCACACCCGCCCGCCCGCAGAGTTCAGGCAGTAGACAGTGTTGTCATCAGACCCGACATAAATCCTCCCGTCACTTCCAATCGCAGGAGAGGAAAACACATCGTCCGCTGTGCGATAACTCCACACCCGCCCGCCCGCAGAGTTCAGGCAGTATATGGTGTTATCATAAGACCCGACATAAATATTCCCGTCACTTCCAATCGCAGGAGAGGAATACACATCGTCCGCCACGCGATAACTCCACGCCAGCCCGCCCGCGGAGTCCAGGCAGTATAGTGTGTTATCGCCCAAGCGAGTCCCGGCATAAATCCTTCCGTCACTCCCAATCGCAGGAGAGGAAAACACATCATCCGCGGCGCGATAACTCCACGCCAGCCCGCCCGCAGAGTTCAGGCAGTATATGGTGTTATCATAAGACCCGACACAAAGCCTCCCTTCATTTCCTATCGCAGGAGAGGAAGACACATTGTCCGCCGTGCGATAACTCCACGCCAGAGATGGTATGGACGGTCCGGCGTATTGGCTCTGCCCCGTGTGCCGGGCATTTTGGTGGAACATCGGCCATGCGCTGTCGGCGAGCTGGGCGTCTAAGGGCGCGCAGAGGGAGAGCGCGATCACCGCGCACAGTGCGGCGGAGAAGACCTGTTTCATGGGAGCACCTCCGTGTGGGAAACGACAGCAAGGAGAGGGACAAAATCGAATGCCCTCAGATCGTGCATGATGCATGGTCTCGAACAGACGGCAGTATAGCACGCCGGGAATGCATCAGAGTATGGGAAACTACAGGACCAGGGAAACTACAGGACAAGATGTGGGTAATGATAAGCCCCTTGAGTGGGAGGGAAAGGGTGGGGGGTGAAAGCACCCCCGGTAAGTGAGCCCCCCGGGGCACCCATCGGATAATCACGCACCGGGCCTGAACCCCGTCCTCTTTTGTTGGGATTTGGGATTTCTACTGGACGGTCAGCGTCTCCCGGTCCACCTTTTTCTCCCTCCCAGGGCAGACTTAAGTCTGCCCTGGGGTGCGAGTGGTTCGAGTGGCGCGAAGGGTTACTGCACGATCAGCGTCTCCCGGTCCACCGTCCCGACGTACTTCAGGTCGGTCACGCTGGTCGTCTTCGTCGCATCGACCGCCCCGCCCTCGAGGATGTACGTCCCCGTGGGTATCCCCTTGAACGGCATGGCCAGGATCGGGATGTTGGTTATCGGCGTCTGCACGGTGATCGGCCCAGCCCGTACGCCAAGGAAAGGCGTCACGGAGGGGTAGATTCCCCCCCCATCCACGAAGTAGATCGTCTGTCCGTTCGGCTGGATGATCCTCACGAACGGGTAGCACGGGGTGGTGATGACCGCCACATTGGCCGTGACCCCGATCTGATCGGTCGTTCTGAATGTCGTCTTGTTCGCCGTCAGGTCGATCGGGGTGACCGGTGCCGGAGCCGTAGGCGAAGGTGTCGACGTAGGAGACATCTGCGTCGGCGTATTCGTCGGCGTGGGTGTCGGCGTCGGTAGCGTTCCTTCCATAAGCTGGAAAGCAAGGTCGTGTTCAGTCAACCCCCACGTCGTCGGGTCCTGTATCGAAGTCCACACCGTGGGAAAAATGAATCCACCACCCGGGTTTATCACCTGCCCTACCGCCACGTTGGACGTATTCGCCACGTGCCTGCCGTACTGCCCACACGTTCCAAACTCCATCTCCGGGTAAAAAACAAGCCAGTAGATCCCCGGCGCCAGTGCTATGGACGTTGTCAGATACAGCGTCGCGTTGGACGGCAATCCGCCCACGCCGTTACTGATCGTCACCTGAGCGTCTCCAGGCGCCAGCGAGAGACTCCACACCGGTGGGTTGCCTCCGCCCGCCGGGTCTCCGTCGGGTTTGCCGCTGTCGTCGGCGTAGATTTGCCAGTTCAGGCTTGTGGCATTCATCAGCGTTGTACCGCCGTTCCAGAGATCGCCGGGAACGAATATACCCCCGATCATCCATGGGACCGCGTTTTGAAAATCGTCAGCGATGTAAATGTCGTAAGTGGGATCATCCGGGAATTTCTGGTTCGCAAGCGCATCGGTATTCACCCCTACCGGCTGATACCACAAAGATCCAGGCGGCAATGTCGGTGTTATCGTCGGGGTGAGCGTCGGCGTTTCCGTCGGTGTCTCAGTCGGAGTGGCTGTCGGCCCGGTCGGGGTGATCGTGGGGGTAGGCGTCGGGTCGGCGGAGAAGTTGTAGACCACCAGGGCGAAATCCTGGTCGGTTAAATCCGCGTTCCCGGGCACGCCGTCGCCGGCGATGCTCGTCCCGACGACGGTGATCACGACACTCCCCGAGGCGCCCGCGGGGAGGAAGACGCACTCGGTGTTGTTGCGCACATCGGCGCTCCCGCCGGAGACCGAGTTCCCCAGCGTGAAGTTGTTGCCGCGATAGAGGGTGCCGTTCACCGTGACCTGGAGGTCGAGATTATTGACATAGGCATTCCCGGAGGTGGGGCCGGGAGGATCGGTCCAGACAAGGGCGACCCTGAAAGGCTGGGTCGTGACGGGTATGGCGCCGGAGACCTGCCAGGTCTGGCCGGAACTGCTCAGGATTTCCGTCTGGTCGATGAAATAGCGGCCCGCGGATTGATCGAAGGCGAAGCCGAGGTTGATGATGCCATACCCCTGGCTGTTGCTGGGAAGATTGTCGTTGGCAAAAACGCCCGTCATGTGGCGCGCGGCGTGAAGGAGATACGCCTTGAGCAGGGCCGGGCTGGGCGCGGCGTGCGCGTACACGCGGTCAAGGTAGTTGTAGACGAGGGAGGCGCAGCCGGCGAGCCCGGGGGTCGAGTGGCTCGTCCCGGACGACTCAGCGTACTTGGTCTGGCCGGCCGGGCTGTACTGGTCGCACACCCCGCTCCCGTTGTAGGCCGGGTCGTATGAGGCCGCCCCGTGGATGTGCGTTCCGGGCGCCACGATATCCGGTTTCACCCGGCTGTCGTCGCAGGGGCCTCGGCTCGAGAAAGAGATGATGTCCTGCGCGTTGTCGGCGCCGGAGTTCGTAATGCCGCACCCGTCAGTCCCGCTCGCGTTGTCGTAGTTTTCGCTTGCCCCGACGCAGAGGACGTTCTTTGCGCCCCCGGGGCTCCCCACGGTGTTGCTGCCGTCCTCACCATCGTTCCCCGCGGAGAAGACGAAGAACATCTCCTGGTTGCCGGGCGTCCCCGACTGGGCGTCTCTCGTGCGGCGGTCGTAGTCCTGGCAGTCGGTGGTGTAGCTCCCGCCGACGGGCGCCCCCCACGAGTTGCTGGTGACGCGCACCCCCGCGCCGTACTGGTTGGAGACCATCGTGTCTTCGTTGGGATTGCCCCATGAACCGCTGTCCGTAAAGAGCTTGTTCGAGGCGATGCGCCCATAGGGCGAGACGCCGAGCCCGTAATGGTAGCCGGACGAGTCCACGTTCGCCGGCGTCCCGGTCCCGTCGTTATAGCCGCCCATGATCGAACAGTTGATGTTCCCGTGCCCCGCTACGGCGTTCGGGGACGTAATGCCAGTCGCACCGGGGGCGATGATGGCGTATTGGACGCGGGAGGGGTTTGCGGGGTCGTTGAGCTGGCGGAATTCCGAGTTGGCCGGGCTCGAGGCGCTGCCATTGTCGAATCCGTCATCCACCACATCTATGATCGGGTACGAGGACGGGGTGGTCGGGAACCCCTTCCCGGCGAGCCAGGCAAGGTATCCCGGGCCGGTCGGCTGGGTCTGTCCGGCGTTGAGGTTCCCGGCGACGATCTGGCCCTGGCGCTCGCAGGAAAGGGTCGGGGCCACATAGGGCTCGATCCACACCACCTCCGGGCGTTCGGCAATGCCGGCGAGCGAGGTTCCCGCAACCGCGAGCGTGACGTTGATATAGCGCCCGCGGAGCGCCTCCCGCGGCGGCACGATCACCGCCGCGGCTGCGTCGGCGAGGGCGAGGGCGGTTTCTATGGCCCCGGGGCCGTAGTTGAATATCTGGACGGTGATATCCACGGGCGATTCCACTGCGAGCGACGGGTCGAGCCGGGGGGACAGGGCGTACAAGGGAAGATAGTCGCCGACGAACTGAATCGCCCCGCCCGCCTTCATCATGCCGTGGAGTTTTACCGCCGCGGATTCTCCGGCCCATATCAGGTACGCGTTCTCGGGGATGTAGTGGACGATATCGCAGGGAGCGCTTTGCAGGAGGTCGAGATCCTCATCCAACGGGGGCGCAGCGAACTGGACCAGCATCAGCCCTGTCCCGCGGTGTGCGGCGCCTTGCGCTCCCGCGGGTGAAGGAGCGGCCGCGCGTGTGTCAATGGTGACCCTGTGGAGCAGTATCGAGTCGAAATCGGGCCTCGCCTGGATATCCGGCAGCGTCGAGAGCGCGGGCAGGCGGGATTCCTGTATCGAGTACACGTCATAGTATCCCCGCCCGGCGATGAACCGGGCGCCCGTACGGGCTAGTTTCTCGACGGAATCGGCCCGGCCCGCCGGCACCAGTATCTTGACGGTGCCTGGCTCGGGGGCCGCGGCATACGCGGCGAGCGGAACGAACGCAAGAGAGAAGACGAGCGCACCAACGCGGATGCGGGGACACAGAGAGGTCATGAGCGGCTCCTTTTTCGATAATATTAGTGTCCGGTATATACCATGGCGCGGCCAGAGTCAATCGCCTTGGGTGTCAATCGCCTTGGGGGGTACAGGGTCACTCAGGGGGGGCTCCCGCATTCTCCCCCTCCCCCCTTGAGGGAACGGGTTGGGATGGAGGGTGAAAGCACCCCCGGTAAGTGAGCCCCCCGGGGCACCCATCGGATAATCACGCACCGGGCCTGAACCCCGTCCTCTTTTGTTGGGATTTGGGATTTCTACTGGACGGTCAGCGTCTCCCGGTCCACCTTTTTCTCCCTCCCAGGGCAGACTTAAGTCTGCCCTGGGGTGCGAGTGGTTCGAGTGGCGCGAAGGGTTACTGCACGATCAGCGTCTCCCGGTCCACCGTCCCGACGTACTTCAGGTCGGTCACGCTGGTCGTCTTCGTCGCATCGACCGCCCCGCCCTCGAGGATGTACGTCCCCGTGGGTATCCCCTTGAACGGCATGGCCAGGATCGGGATGTTGGTTATCGGCGTCTGCACGGTGATCGGCCCAGCCCGTACGCCAAGGAAAGGCGTCACGGAGGGGTAGATTCCCCCCCCATCCACGAAGTAGATCGTCTGTCCGTTCGGCTGGATGATC
>JBAXOY010000052.1:0-19967 GCA_037133055.1 Chlamydiota bacterium | reverse complement strand
CGCCCCTCGGCGCAGACCATCCGGATGTTCGGGTGGTCGTACGGACGCCCGATGAAATCGGCGTAATCCTTCACCACGGTTTGCGCGACGAGCGGATCCATCTCGATGCCGACGACCTCCTTCGCCCCGAACCCCGCCGCCGCGACGACCTCGTGGCTCCCCGACGCCCCGATGACGGCGACGCGCCCGGGCTCCCTGATCTGGTAGACGAGCGAGTCGCGCATCCTGCCCCACTTCGCCTTGTCGAAGCCGTTCGCGAAATCGCCCGAGAATCGAATAAGGCTCGACTGGTTGGTTCCGCCGTCGATCCAGAGCACCGCGAGGTCGTCGCCCCAGAAGGCGATGTCCACGCGCGACAGCACGCCCCAGCGCGTCCACTTGATGCGGCCGCGTGCGTAGTCCTTCTTGAAGACGCGCTTGTGGTCGCGCGGGATCATGGGGATGACGTCCCCCGCGACGAGGGAGCAGGCGGCCGCGGCGAGGAGGGCGAGGGCGATCGCCGCCCGGCCCAGGCGGGTGCATCCGTCGGAGAGGAGCAGCGCGGAGAGGAGCCCCATCGCCGCGACTATGAGAGAGGTCCCCATCGGCTTCAGGGAGGGCAGGCAGAGGAAGAGCAGCAGGCAGCCTCCCCCGGCGCCGAGAAGGTCCCCGAAATAGAGCCGGTCGGCCTGATCGCTCCACGCGGACAGGCCGATGCTCACGACCCTTCCGACGAAGTAGAACGGCGCGCCGATGACCACGTAATAGACGAGAAGGTAGATGAGCTGCACGGTCTGGCCGTTCAGCGCCTGGGAGACCTTCACCGGCGAGACGTGCGCGAAGATCATCGCGAGCACCGTGATCCCCGCGAACGCGACAGCCGCGTTTCGCATCGCGCGCACGGCCGCCCGCCCCTCGGGGATGCCCCGGATGTTCAACACGACGCCCGCGAGGCCGAGCCCGAAGAGCGCGGTCGAGATGATCAGGAACGCGTAGTGCGCGAAGAAGAGGAACGAGAAGACCCTGACGAAGGTGAGCTCGAGGAGGAGCGACCCCGCCGAAACGAGGCCGATCGCCGCGACGATCCGCAGCGTGGACGGTTTCATGATAGTCCTCTCCGGTGAAGCACGACGCGAGGGGCAGAGTATAGCACGAAGCGGATATGCGGAAGCATCTGATTTTTCAACCCTATTTTTCGCCCCGGCGCGCCGGATTTGTGCGATACTTTCATGTCGCGGGGGCGTCGTGTCCTGCCGCGGGGGGCGCGATCCGATGGTCACGAGCGAGCTGATCAAGGAGATTCGGAAGCAGTACGCGCTGCGCTGGCACGGCCCGCACGGCGTGTGCCACTGGGCGCGGGTGAGCGAGAACGGGCTTCGCCTCGCCCTGATCACGGGGGCGAAGGTCGAGATCATAGAGCTGTTCGCCGTGCTGCACGACGCGCGGCGCGAGAGCGAGGGAAGCGACCCCGAGCACGGGCCGCGCGGGGCGGAACTCGCGGCGGCTTTGAGAGGCAGGCTGTATACGCTTCCGGACGAGGCGTTCAAGCTCTTGATCGTCGCGTGCGCGGACCACACCAGGATGCTCACCCACGGCGACATCACCGTGCAGACCTGCTGGGACGCGGACCGGCTCGACCTGGGGCGGGTGAACATCACCCCGCGGCCCGAGTACCTCTCGACCGCCGCCGCGAAAGACCCCGATTTCATCGCCTGGGCCAATCATCGCAGCACCCGTTTCACGGTCCCGGACATAGTGTACCGCGAGTGGTCGTGTGCCTGACGCCCGCCCGGTCATCACCGAATAGACCGCGATGCCCTACGCGACATCACTGATCGTGCTGCTTCTCGCCGCCCTGACGGCTGTTCCCGCTCCCGCGGCGCAGCCCGCCCACGGCTGGAGCTTCGCCGTGGTCTCCGACCCGCACGGCGCGGGCTCCGTCTGGAGGGCCGCGCTGGAGGAGATGCGCGACGCGCGGGCGAACCCCCCGCCCCCGTTCAGCCCCGTCGAGCTCGTCGCCGTGGCCGGCGATATGGGCCCGGCCCCTCCGCACTTCCGGGTGTTCCTGGATGTTTTTTCCTCCCACGCCACGCGGCCCCTCTTCCTGCCGGTGATCGGAAACCACAGCGACGAAAACGAGCCCGACGAGCTCGGGTACGTCCGGGACACGATCATCCCCGCGCTCCCCGGCGCGGTCAGGCGCCACGCCGGTTCGTGCGACTTTTACCTCGACCACCGCAACGCGCGCTTCATTGTGGTCGACGCGTACACGGAGCTCGGGTACAAGGGGGTCATCAACGCCGCGGGCAGGGGATGGGTCGAGCGGGCGATCGTATCTGCGCCCCCGTCGGTCGCGCACATATTCATTTTTTCCCACGAGCCCGCCTTCCCCCGCTACCGCCACCTGAGCAGCTCGTTCAACGCGGACCCGCGCGCGCGCGACGCCTTCTGGCGCATGCTGGTCAGGCACCGCGACAGGGTCAGGGCGTTCTTCGCCGGGCATATCCACCGCTACTACCGGATGCGCGTGCGCGACCCGGGGGGGCGCGCGGCGAACGACACCTCTTCTTTTCCGAACGAGGAGGGCGGGGTGTGGCAGGTGGAAGACGGCGCCGTCGGCCCGGGGATGACCCGCACGATCGTGCAGGTCCAGGTGGACGGGGAACGGGTCACCGCGCGGGCGCTCCAGGCGGGGTTCTGGCGCCCGCGGAGTTTCAGCGTAAGGGACCAGTGGCGGATGACCGGGAAATGAGCCCGCGGCGAGCCTCGCGTGCCCCGTGGGGATCTGAAATCTGAGATGTGAGATTGAAGGGTGTCGCCATGCGCGAACGCATCCGCAAACGCCTCTTTGATATCCTCGAGCTCAATACGCCCGGCGACCGGCTGAGCGCGGCTTTCGATTACTTCATCATCACGCTCATCATCCTCAACGTGGTGGCGGTCGCCCTCCAGACGGTCAGGAGCATCGAGGATGTCCACGCGCTGCTCTTCAGGCGGTTCGAATGCTTCTCGATCCTCGTCTTCACCGCGGAGTACCTGCTGCGCCTGTGGGTGTGCACCAGCGCCCCGCGGTACCGCGGCGCCGTGTTCGGGCGGATACGCTACGCGTTGTCCTTCCTGGGCGTGGTCGACCTTTTCGCGATAGCGCCGTTCTACATACCCGTGATCCTGCCGATGGACCTCAGGTTCCTGCGGGTGCTCCGCCTGATGCGCGTGTTCCGCATGTTCAAACTGAGCCGCTATGTCCGTTCGCTCAACGTGTTCACCGCCGTTCTGAAGGCGAAGACCGAGGAACTGGTGATCACCCTGTTCCTGGTGCTCATTCTGCTGATGCTCTCATCGAGCCTCATGTATATCATCGAAAACCCGGTCCAGCCCGCCGCGTTCTCGAGCATTCCCAACGCGATGTGGTGGGCCGTGGAGACATTGACCACCGTGGGATACGGCGATATATACCCGGTCACCGTCCTCGGCAAATTGCTCGGGGCGGTGATCTCCATCCTCGGGATCGGGTTGTTCGCCATCCCCGCGGGCATCCTTGCGTCGGGCTTCACGGAGGAGATCCGGAAAAAGCGCGCGCCGGTCCGGCAATGCCCGCATTGCGGAAGGGAGATCGACCCGTAAGCGGCGCGAGGAAATACGCTCGGCGCCCGCTCGGCCTGAGCTGGTCCTGTTACACGAGCAACGGCCCCGAGGCGTGCGGGGCCCGCGAAAGCTGCGCCCTGCGGATGCGGGGGTTCAGGACGGCCGGCGTCGAGGACCCGATTCCCTGCAGTTCGAAGCCCGCGCGGTGAAATCATCCGCCCCCACGGGCATCCGGGTGGCGCCCATACCGGCGGTGTGATATGCGGTGTGATATATTGAAACGGGTACGGGTACTCCGAGGGCGGATGGCATGATGTCCGGTCGTGTGGCCGTTTTCCCGGCGTCCCTGCTCCTTCCACTGTCCGCCTTCTCCGCGCGCGCGCAGACCGCCGACCCGAAGATCACTGCGAAACTCTCCCCCTGGGTGGCCGCGCATACCGAGAACGGCGCCGAGGCCGAGTTCCTCGTCGTGCTTGCCGACCAGGCGGACCTCTCCGCCGCCGCCGAGTTCTCCACCCGCGTCGAGAAGGGAATGTATGTCTTCGACACCCTTCGCGGGAAAGCGCGCGCCGCGCAGAAGCCCCTCCTCGACTGGCTCGATGCGCGCGGCATCGAGCACCGCTCCTTTTACATCGTCAACCTCGTCTGGGTGAGGGGGGGCCGCGATATCGCCCTCTCCCTCGCGTCGCGCAGCGACGTATGGCGTATCGAGGGGAACCCCCTGATCCGGAACGACCTTCCCGCTCCCTCGGGGCGAACGGAGCCGAACGCCCCCGCGGCAGCCGAGACCAACATCACCTATGTCCGCGCCCCGGAGGTCTGGGCGCTCGGCTATACGGGGCAGGGCATCGTGGTGGGCGGGCAGGATACCGGCTATCAGTGGGACCACCCGGCGCTGAAATCGAAGTATCGCGGGTGGAACGGCTCGGCCGCAGACCACGACTACAACTGGCACGACAGCATACACTCGAGCAGCGGAACGTGCGGACACGATTCGGCCGCGCCGTGCGACGACCGGGGGCACGGCACGCACACGATGGGCACGGTCCTCGGCGACGACGGCGGATCGAATCAGATCGGCATGGCGCCGGGGGCGAAATGGATCGGGTGCAGGAACATGAACGCGGGGGTCGGGACCCCCGCCACGTATCTCGAATGCTTCGAATTCTTCCTCGCCCCGTACCCGGTCGGGGGGAGTCCCGATGACGGCGATCCCGCGAAGGCCCCAGACGTGACGAACAACTCGTGGGGGTGCCCGGCGTCGGAGGGGTGCGCGTGGAGCACGCTCCAGGCGGCGGTGGAGGCGCAGCGCGCTGCGGGGATCATGACCGTGGTCTTGGCGGGGAACTCCGGGTCCGCATGTTCAACGGTCAGCGATCCCCCTGCGATCTACGACGCCTCGTACTCGGTGGGGGCCTTGAACAAGGGGACCGATACCATCGCATCCTTTAGCAGCCGCGGGCCCGTGACCATGGACGGCAGCGGCCGCATGAAGCCCGACATCTCGGCGCCCGGTACCGACATTCGTTCAAGCGTTCCCGGCGGCGGTTACGAGGGCGGGTGGAACGGCACCTCCATGGCGGGGCCGCACGTCGCGGGCGCGGTGGCGCTCCTCTGGTCCGCGCGGCCGGAGCTGCTGAATCAGGTTGACGCGACCGAATACGTCCTGAGCCGGTCCGCGACGCACATTTCATCTTCCGCCTGCTCCAGCAGCGGATGGCCGAACAACACGTATGGATACGGGCGCCTCGACGTCAGGGCGGCGCTCGACCAGGAAACGCCGACCCCGGTCCCCACGCCGACAATCACCCCCGCTCCGACCCGCACGCCCACAGTCACGGCGACTCCCACGGACACGCCGACCCAGATGTCTCCTACGTCGACGCCTGCGCCCGCGACTCCGTCCCCGACTCCGACCGCCCTGCCCGCGCCGCCCGCGGAAATCGCGCTCAACGGGGCTGTGTTCGGCCACGGTGATCCGCTGACCGCGGACTTTGTGCTGCGCCGGACGATCGCGCAGCCGTTCGCCGCGTACGCGGTCTTCATTCTGCCCGACGGCTCGATGCGGGACGCGGTGACGCTCGGGCCCGTGAAGCCCCTCGTGACGTTCATGCCCGCGCTCGGGGCGCCGTTCAGCCACCGGCTCGTTTCGGTCGCGGTTCCCCCGGGGGCGCCGAAAGGCCCGTACTGGATAGTGGCCGCGTTGTTCGACCCGTGTACGCCGGTAACAGGACGGCAGGACGCCTTTCTGGAGGCCGCGTCTCCCTTCACAGTTCAATGACCGTCCCGTCCCCGGGGGCTGTCGTAAGGGGTCGCCCATCGGAGGCGCGGAGTGTACAATAGGGCGCCCGTGGCACGAAAGGGATGGTGCGGCATGGCGATAAGCCCCCTCGCGGGGAAAAAGGCCCCGAAGGAACTCCTCATCGATGTCGCCGCGCTCGAGAAGGAGTATTACGGGAACAGGCCCGACCCCGGCGACCCGCGCACGCTCGTGAGCTTCGGGACGAGCGGCCACCGCGGGCACACCTTCGACGACACATTCACCGAGTCCCACGTCCGTGCCGTCACCCAGGCGGTCTGCGACTACCGGCGGAGCCGCGGCATCGACGGCCCCCTCTTCCTCGGCAAGGACACGCACGCCCTCTCGGCTCCCGCCCAGCGCACGGCGATCGAGGTGCTCGCGGCGAACGCGGTCGAGACGCGCGTCCAGCGCGACGACGGGTTCACCCCCACGCCGGTTATTTCGTGGGCGATACTCTCCCACAACAGGACGGTCCCCGGCTCGATCTCCGACGGCATCGTCATCACCCCCTCGCACAATCCCCCGCCCGACGGCGGCATCAAGTATAACCCGCCGACGGCCGGTCCCGCCGACACGGAGACGACCGCCTGGATCCAGGACCGAGCCAACGCCCTCCTCAGGGCGGGGAACAGGGGCGTGAAGCGCCTGCCGTTCGCCGCGGCCCTGAAGGCGCCCACGATGCGCACGCACGATTACGCGACGCCGTACGTGAGGGACCTCGCCGCGGTGATCGACATGGAGGCGGTGCGCGTGTCGGGGATGAAGATCGGTGTGGACCCGCTGGGGGGGGCGTCGACCCGCTACTGGGGCCCGATCGCCGAGACGTACGGGCTCGACCTCACGGTGGTGAACCCTTCGATCGACCCGACGTTCTCCTTCATGACCGTGGACCACGACGGCAAGATCCGGATGGACTGCTCCAGCCCCTGCGCGATGGCCGGCCTGGTGAAACTCAAGGACCGGTACCGGGTCGCCTTCGGCAACGACCCCGACGCGGACCGTCACGGGATCGTCACGCCGTCGGCGGGGCTCATGAACCCCAACCACTACCTCGCCGTCGCCATCCGTTATCTCCTGACGCACCGCCCCGGCTGGTCCCCGCGCGCGGCGGTGGGGAAGACGCTCGTCTCGAGCAGCATGATCGACCGCGTGGTGGAGGGGCTCGGCCGGACTCTCTGTGAGGTGCCGGTCGGGTTCAAATATCTCGCCCCCGGGCTCTTCGACGGCTCCTTCTGCTTCGGCGGCGAGGAGAGCGCCGGGGCGAGCTTCCTCCGCCGCGACGGCACGGTCTGGGCGACCGACAAGGACGGCCTGATCATGGGCCTCCTCGCGGCGGAGATCACCGCCGTCACCGGCAGGGACCCCGGCGCGCACTACGAGGAACTGACCGCGGAATTCGGCGCGCACTACTACACGCGGATCGACGCGCCGGCGACGCCCGCGGAGAAGAAGGGGCTGAAGGCCCTCTCGCCGGAAAATGTGCAGGCGGTCGAGATGGCCGGGGACCCGATCGTCGCGAAGCTCACCAGGGCGCCCGGCAACAACGAGCCGGTCGGGGGATTGAAGGTCGTGAGCGCGGGCGGCTGGTTCGCCGCGCGGCCCTCCGGCACGGAGGATATCTACAAGATCTATGCCGAGAGCTTCAGGAGCGGGGAGCACCTGGGGAAGATCGTCGCCGAGGCCCGCGAGATTGTCTCCCGAGCCCTGCGCCGGGCGAAGGGGAACTAATCAACAGTGGAGGAACGGGAATGACGCGGTCGTCGCGCAGGCTGTCGCATCAACGCCAACCCGCCAGGTGAGGGGTGATTAATATCCGTGGAAGACACGACGCATCAGGTGTATACTCCATTTGACGATGGGGGCGGGAGCGTGTCTGTGGCATCGCCGGGACGTCGCGAGGCAAAGACGCCCTACAACCCGAATCGGGTGCACGATGACCAAAGAGATGACAACCGGACAGGGTGATTCCGCCGGACACTCGACGGATCCGACAGGCCCTCCGCACGCGGCCCCCCCCTTCGCCGGGGCTCCGGCGAACAGGCAGGGCAGGCCCTTGCGCAGGAGGGCGGAGGAGAAGGCCGGGGCGGACAATACCGGAACCCGGGACACGCGGTCCCCCGTGAAGGCGCGGCGCGCGATCCACGATCTGCGAGTGCACCAGATCGAGCTGGAGATGCAGAACGATGAACTGCGCCGGGTGCAGGCTGAACTCGAAGCGTCGCGGGCGCGGTATTTCGACCTTGCGCCGGTCGGCTATTTCACGCTCAACGAACAGGGGCTGATCCTGGAAGCCAATCTCACCGCCGCCTCGTTGCTGGGCGTGGCGAGAGCCACCCTGGTCGGACAACCGTTGACCCGCTTCATCCTCCCCGAGGACCAGGACATCCACTGCCGACACCGCACACAGCTCTTTGAAACAGGCGCGCCGCAGGAGTACGAGATAAGAATGCTGCGCGCGGATGCCGCCCCCCTCTGGGCGCGGGTGGGGGCGACCGCCGCTCGGGACGCCGACGGCGCGCCGCTGTGCCGCGCCGCGATGAGCGACATCACCGAGCTCAAGGAAATGGAGAAACGTCTCATGGCGGCGGAGAGGCTGTCATCCGTCGGCATGCTTGTGGCGGGAGCCGGCCACGAGCTCAATAATCCGCTCGCCTGCGTGATCGGTTTCAGCCAGATGGCGTTGAGCGAACTGAGGCGGGATAAGCCCGACCACGAGGAATTGAAAGACGCGCTTGAGAAGGTGGCGAGCCACGCCGATCGTTGCAGGGCGATCGTGGGCGGCCTGCTCGCGATCGGGAGGGGATACAGTCTTCCGATGGCGCCTGTGGATTTGCATGAGGTTATAGATGGGGCGATAGGGTTGGCGGGGTGGCAGTCATCGTTTACGCACATCGTATTGGACAAGGAATATTCGTTGAATCTCCCCCCTGTCTTTGCCCACAGGAGTTCGCTGGCGAATGTTTTTGTGAATGTTGCGCTCAACGCGTGCCAGGCCATGCGTGAAGGAGGGATATTAAAAGTCGCCACAGAGAGGGAAGGCGACCGGGTTCGCGTCATAGTGCAGGACAACGGAGTCGGGATAAAGCCAGAGGATTTGCACAAGGTGTTTGATCCGTTCTTCAGCACCAAGAAGGTCGGCGAGGGCAACGGGCTCGGGCTGCCGATGTGCGTCGGCATACTCAAGTCCCACGACGGTGATATAACGGTGCAGAGCGACGGTGAAGGCAAGGGAGCAACGGTTATCATTACGCTGCCTATTGAAAAGAGATGTGGCCATGAAAAAAAATGCAGATGACGCGCAGCAGCGTCACATTCTTGTGATGGATGACGAGGCAGTGGTTCCTTTCAGATAAACTCATTGCAAGGGCGGAAAATGTGCGCTAAGATGCCGGCGGTTAAACCGTAAGGAGGCGCGCCATGATCAAAAAAAGAATATTAATTGTTGATGATGAAAAAGATATCTGTGAGCTTGTTAAGAGAAATTTGGAGTACCTCGGTGATTTCAAAGTGGATATGGCCACGGACGGGGAACAAGGTCTAAGGATAGCCAAAGAAGTCAAGCCGGACTTGATATTGCTTGATATAGTGATGCCGGGCATAAGCGGTTACACCGTTCTGGAAAGGTTGAAAGATGACCGAAATACAATGGAGATCCCCGTAGTCATGTTGAGCGCCTTGGGCGATATGGAATTCAAACTAAAGGCCGCGCAATTGGACGATGAAGGATATATTACAAAACCATTCGACCCCTCTGCGTTGGCAGCATTGATAGAAGAGGTTATTCAAAGGAGAAGCAGCAGGTAAATTCCTCGCGAAGCTGAGAACAACTTCAGAGTCAGCCATGTAGCCAGAAGGCACGCGTAAAGACACTACTTTCGTAAGGCCTCTCCCTCCATATTCTCCACTCCCGCATTCAGCTCTTGCCAGCCGGGCTCAGTATCCAGGAAGCACTGTAGTACAACGTGCCAGTCTTCAGTCACCCCTGCCTGCCGGCAGGCAGGTATCGGCAGTCCAGCAGCAACCAGGCTGTATGACAATCTCGGGGGAGCCCCTCGCTAATCAAACCTGGGAAAGGCGATCAAACCGGTCCCTCTAGCGGTGGGCGACATGCAGACGTACGGGGAGGAGTATCCTCACGCGTCCCGACCGGCCAAGATATGGCGGAATCGTTTCGCCGCCCGGCGCGGCGAATCTACCCCCCATGGGGGAGACGCCGCGAGCAGAAGTACGCATGACCGGGGCAGTTCTTTCGTCGCATGATACTTGCATCGAATTCATCCGCAGTTAGTTACAGCAGCCCTGTTTTCCCATTCCCCTCATTTGTCTCCATTTCCCCGGCGTGGGCGGGGCTGCGGATCGCCTGTTTCACCCCCCTTAAAATCTCCCCCCCCGGGTGATTGCTATTGTGCGCCCGATGCGCAATCATATGACGGTGGCGGCGGCGCGCCACAGCGTTTTTCCGTATGCGACCGCGGGTAACGTGAAGGGAGGGGGGTGTCGTATGACGAAATGGCTGTGTGTGAGATTCGGCATCGGGGCTGGAGTGATGAGGCACGATCTCGGAAATGGCGGGTCAGGCTGCATCCTGTAGTGTAATTCCATGACCTTTGGTCTCATTGTTCCAAAAGCGGCGCGATACTGACCGGGGTTCTCACTGAAGGGATGGGGCCGTGAAGAGATTGGCTATGTTCTTGTGTTTTCTTGTTGCGATGGCTTCACTGTGTCATGCTCAGGTGCCACAGGCAGAAATGATGTTGAACGGGTCGTCGTTCGCACGCGGCGGCTTCTTCTCGGCAACATTCCGGTTGGACAGGTTAATCACACAGCCGTTCACCGTCTTCTCGGTGATTATCATGCCGGACGGTTCCATGCTCGACGCGCTGACGCTAGGGCCGGACATCAAGCCCCTCGCCTCGAACGTCTCGCGCCTCGACTCGCCGTTCTCGTACCCGCTCCTCTCACTGAATCTTCCGGCGGGCGCGCCTCTCGGGCAGTACGAGGTCGTCGCGGCGTTCTTCGACCCGTCGAAGCCTATCACTGGGCGGCAGGCGGCGTTCCTGGACGTAAGCGGTAAGTTCGAGATCGTAGGCGGCGACCCAGGCTGGTATCTGAAATATGGCCCGGACGGCACCGATGATATCGCGCAGATAGGGACATTGTACACGGCGAATTGGACGGATAGTTTCGGCTGCGCTTATGGCGGCACAATGAATTGGGATGATGCCATGGCATGGGCAGACGGACTGAACTGGCTGGAAAAATCCGATTGGAGATTGGCGACGAAAAACGAACTAGACGCGATTTGCGATGCATGGAAAAATCCGATTGGAAAAGTGTGGTCCTCTACTGAGTGGGGCCCCCCGAACTTACAGTCTTATGCCGCATGGGTGACGTGGTTGGGCATGTGCGTTGGAGATCTCCCTACCCCTAAGATCTACCTCCAATGCGTGCGCGCGGTACGTGATGTCGAGTAGCCGTAAGTTGGGCATTTTAACCGTTGTTGCCCCCGCGGAGGCGGGGGCGGCATGTGAAATTACTTTATGAAAATGAGTGACACGATATTCCTATTTTGGAAAAGATTATGATCGGCAGATTCAATCAAACTGGTGCAAAGTTCATTCAGAATTAAATAGGTGAACCTATGAGACCATATTACATTCCCGTACTCGTGCTCGCTCTCCTATGTGGATGCTCCAGCGTTACCTACATAAGTCCTGATAACGTGACATTATTTGATGATAAATTCAGTGATACCGATGTAAAAATCATGGCGGATACAATGGCTGTTTCGCTTATCTCATCTCCCAACATTGCTCAGAGCACCGCTCCCCCGCGGATGGCGTTGCTGCGCATACGCAACTTCACCTCTGAACATATCAATACTGACGGGATAGCCGACAAGTTAAGAATTGCGCTCCTTAAAACAGGAAAGGTCCGATTCGTGGACAGAGAGAATATAGATAAGGTTGTTGAGGAACTTCAGTTTGGTGAATCTGGCTATGTTGATCCGGCAAAAATGAAACAGATAGGGAAGCTCGCGGGAACCGATTATTTCCTCTCAGGGAGCTTGGAATCGATAGAGAAACAAAAGTCCACCAAGAGTATGACATGGTATCGCTGTTCCCTTAAGCTGACGAATGTGGAAACCGGGGAGATAGTATGGGGTGAAGAAAGCGAGTTAAAAAAGATGTTTGGAAAAAATATCATGGATTGGTAAACGGTTCAGCGCCTTCCGTTCATTTGGAGGTATATACCATGAAGGCAAGAAGGCTGATGGGGTGTTGCGTCGCGTTCTTGATTGTCACCGCAGCGGGGTGCGCACGTCACTTTTCATTAGGGCCATTTGCACAGATGGATTACGGCCGTTCGATTGCCCCAGGGAAGCAGGCGTTCCAGCGCGGCGACAATGAGAAATCGGTGGATCAGTTCAAGAAACTGAAAGAGAAGCAGGGCATCAATTACCCTCTTTACCTGTTGTTCCTCGGCAGGGCATATATGGCGTCGGGAGATTTCTTCGATGCGCAGAAATCATTTCTCGCCGCCGAGAAAACCCTTGACGAAACCCTGACCGGCGCAGAAACCGGGATCAATCTTGTGGTCTCAGATCCGCAGAAAATCTACCGGGGGAGACCTGAAGACGGGATTATGGCGCACTACTCCAATGCGCTATGTTTCGTCAAAGACCGGGACTACGAAAATGCCATAATAGAGTTGAAGAAATCGCTCCTCGCCGACAAGGGCAAGAAAGCCGAACAGGATGCTGATTTCTCACCTGTTCACTACCTCATGGGGATCTCATATGGAGAGATGGGCCTTTTCGATGATGCATTGGTCGCCTTGCGCAGCGTTACGCGGTGCAATCCCGAATGCGCGTACGGATGGTATGAGGCCGCGAAGCTTGCAAGGGCTCAAAAAAACGAGGATGAATACAAGAGATGTATCGACAAGTTCCGTTCCCTGTGTCCTGACTCATGCTTGAATAGCGCCCCGGGCAAGGACGGTCGAGAGGAGTTTGTCATTCTACTCGATTGCGGCTATTTGGGCCCTCCCCTGAGCGGTATGGCGGGGAGCTTTAAAAAGAGAAAAGGTTCGTATGCAGAGAAGTACGCAAGGGTCTATATAGACGGTGTATGCGCAGGCCGGACGTACCAGCTCGGCGATGTTGGTTATCAGGCGAGTACTGCGGGGGGACGCCTCATGGGTAAAGTCGCCCGCAAAGTTATAGGTACGGTAGCGAGGCAGGGATTATCACTGGCTTCTTTTGGCGCAAGCGGCATGCTTACGGGAGGAGGGGAAGCAGATATGAGATTCTGGGAAACCCTGCCTGGAGAAATACATCTCTTTATGGGCGTGGCACCACCGGGGTTGCATACGATACGGCTGGATTTTTTTGACTACAAAGATAGGCCGCTTGAAAGATATCAGCAGGTATGGCACTTCATCAACCTGACAAAGGGTGAGATGCCGATACTATTCATGAGGAGCGTGAGTGATATTCACAACCAAAACAAGAAGAGCTAGCGATGAAGAGGAAAGGGCATGCCATGCGATATCTTGGAAATGGAAGCGCGCTATGCGCGATAGTGTTGTGCGCAATCGTGGGATGCGTTGCGCCGAAGTATGTGCCGAAATCCATGATCCCTCCCCCTATAAAATATTGCAATTCCACTATTGGACATATGTCCGGCGCCCGACCGTGGATTCTCGAAGGGACATGTTGCTGCACCCCCACGAGCAAACTCATAGAAGAGTACCACAAGGCGGGCCTTGGCATTGCACTGGAAGACCTCATTAAAAAGTACAAGGAGGCGGGGATAACCACGGACCTTGACCATAAGAACTGCAATAATTGCTGTGACCATGGCCCCCACGTCGTCAAGGGTGGGAAGTGCATGGCCACCCCCACCATGGGGACATCAAACTTCGAAGAAGTAATCTCGGGGATCTTCACGCAAAAAGAGAGCAATGGGAAGAAAAAACTCACCGCGCACAGGCCATAGAAATGCTCCTGTATCAGCGTGCTCTCAATTAATTGGGTCATCCCCCTCCCTTCTATAGGTAATCCATCCGTTGCCGACCAGCGTATCGCCCTTTCGGAAATATCACTATTACCCCTTGGGGGTGTTTGTTGGGGGGGTGTCAGGCAAAAAGAGCAGGATGCATGAGGACGAGCGGGACGCGGGGCCGAGAATTTGAGGTCATTTTCTGTTTTTTGCAGTAGAATGGCGCGTAATCTCCCGTCTCTCACAGACATGGTGCGGAACAATGTGCGGACGGGGAATTGATGCGTGACAGAATAATTGATATGGATCCTCCTGCTGCGGAATCAGTTGTCTATTACATCTGCGTATGATAATCGGGACGATAGGCCGCCATGCCATAGCCCGCCTGCGGGCCGCCGCGCACCTGTGTGCCGTCCTGTGGAGCATCCTCCGGCAGGCGGCGCGGCCGCGGCACTGGCCGCGCACCACCCGCGCGGTGTTCGCGCGCCAGCTCCTGTTCACGGGCGTCGAGGCCCTTCCCTTCGTGTCCCTGGTGGCGTTTCTGACGGGCATCTCGGTCGTCGTGCAGGCGCAGGTCTGGCTGAGCAAGGCCGGCCAGTCTGAACTCCTCGGGGGGGTTCTTGTCGCGGTCATTATCCGCGAGGTCGCGCCGCTCCTGGTCAATTTCATCGTCATCGGGCGCAGCGGCGCGGCCATGGCCGTCGAACTGGCCACCATGAAGGTGCTCGGCGAGATCGGGGTCATGGATTCCCAGGGCCTCGACCCTCTCCTTTACCTGGCCATCCCGCGGACCCTGGCCATGGCCCTTTCCGTGTTCTGCCTGACCATCTGGTTCAGCATCGTTTCGTTTGCCAGCGGGTATCTCTTCGGCATCATTTCCGGGGCCGGCGCCGCGGACCCGGTGGCATTCCTCAATGCCGTCCTGAAAGGCGTGCACCCGGCGGATGTGTACAACCTGCTGGCCAAGACGCTGGTGCCGGGCCTTTTCACGGCGGGCATCTGCATCATAGAGGGCCTCAGCGTGCGCTATTCCATCACGGAGGTGCCGCAGGCCGCCACGCGGGCGGTCGTGCGCTCCATCGCGGCGCTTTTCATCATCTCCGCGGTGGTGTCCGTGTTGACGTACATCTGATCGGAATGAACGGAAAAGAGCCCATCCTTGAATTCGCGGACGTGACGATCGCCTCGGCGCGGCTCGGGCACGCAGGCATGAGGTGTGTCAACCAGCGGTTCCTGCCGGGCACGCTGACCCTCATCCGGGCGGAGGAGGGCAGCGAGCATGTGCCGATTGCCGGCATGGCGGAGGGACTGCTCCCCCTCGAAGAGGGACGCGTCCTGTGCATGGGCGAGGTCTGGACCGCCATGCCCCCGGAGCGGGCGCTGCAGCGGCGCGCCCGGATCGGCCGGGTCTTCGACGGCTGCGGCTGGATCAGCAATCTGAGCGTGGAAGAGAACGTGGCGCTTTCCCAGCGGCATCACACCGGGCGGCCGGCCGCCCAAATCCTCGCGGAGGCCGAGTCGCTGGCCCGCGCGTTCGGCCTGAGCGAAGTGCCGAAAATCCGGCCGGCCCTGGTCCCGCACCAGGACCTGCGGCGGGCCGAATGGGTCCGTGCCTTCCTCGGGAGCCCCCTGCTGATCCTGCTGGAGTACCCCATGCGCGGGGTGCCACCCGGACACCTGCCCCGCCTGATCGCGGCCGTGCGGGAAGCCTGCGCGCGGAAGGCGGCCGTGCTGTGGCTGACGGATAGCGACCGGGTTGAACGGCACGCGGAATTGCCGCCCGCCTCCCGTTATGCCATGCGGGGGGCGGCGCTCGCGGCGGTGGAAAACGGATGATGTCCGGACCGGCGACAGCCGGGGAGGAATGATCCATGACGGAGAAGACATTCAAGTTCCGCTTCGTGAACGAAATCGCCGGCGCCTTTGTGCTTCTCGCGATCGCCGTCCTGGTCGCGGGTATCTTCCTCGCGG
This sequence comes from Chlamydiota bacterium, assembly GCA_037133055.1. Lineage (GTDB taxonomy): Bacteria > Auribacterota > Tritonobacteria > UBA1439 > UBA1439 > UBA1439. The sequence goes on along the minus strand of JBAXOY010000052.1, from coordinate 4,127 downwards.
GACGCGCCCAGGGCCTGTTCGAGCCGAAGTTCCGGCTCCACACCGTGTTTCAGGCCGAGGAAGGGACCTACGGGCTGAAAAAGGGATCGGAGGTGAGGATCCGCGACACGGCCGCCGGCAGCGTCGCCCGCATCCGCCCCACCGCTGAAGGCACGATCGAGGCCACCTTCGAGCTGAAGGAGAGTTATCACGGCTTTGTGCGGGCGAATTCGGCGGCGGTGGTGAAAAAAACGCTGCGTGTGGTCGGCGATTCCTACGTGGACATATCCGTCGGCAGCCGCAGCGAGCCGCAGATGCCCGACGGCAGCCGGATCCCCTGCACGGCGGACAGGGGCATCACGGCGCAGGCGTCGCAGGTCCTGGAGGAACTGCGCACCAGGGGTCTGCCGACACTGGAGCGGCTGAACGCCGTGCTCGATCAGATGCCCGCGTTCATGACGCAGACCGGCAACGCCATGCGTGAACACGAGGTCCTGGCGAAAGCACTTCTGCGGGAGGATATCCACGGCACGGTGGTCCAGTTCCGGGATGCCCTGCGGGACGCGGAGGTGCTGTTCGAGGGGCTCCAGCGGCATTGGATGGTGCGCGGCTACATCGAAGACAAGAAACCCGTCCCCTCGAATCCGACGGTTCCCGGGAATCCATCCCCGGTCGGGACGAGGTGACGCCGTGCGACTGTATCTGATCAACCCCTCCAATCCGCTCGTCAGCATTGTCCAGGACAGGAAGAACCGCTGGAACCGGTTCCGCGTCTGGAAACCGCTCAGCCTCATGGTCCTCGCGGGCCTGACGCCGCCGGAGTGGGAGATCACGATCATCGACGAGAACCTCGACGCGCCGGACTATACGTCCATGCCCCGGCCGGACCTGGTGGGGATCACCGCCTTCACCTCGCAGGCGAACCGCGCCTATGAAGTGGCCGCGCATTTCCGGCGTCTGGGCGTTCCCGTTGTCATGGGCGGGATTCACGCGAGCATGTGCATGGACGAGGTGATGGAGCGCGTGGACTCGATCGTCACGGGGGAGGCCGAGGGCGTCTGGCCGCGGGTTCTCGAGGACGCCCGGCATGGCCGCCTGAAGCGCCGGTATGACGGCGGATTCGCCAGGCTCGACGATGTCCCGCTCCCCCGCCATGATCTGTCGCCTGCGGGGTATGCCTTCGGGGCCATCCAGACCACGCGCGGATGTCCGCTGAACTGCAGCTTTTGCAGCGTGACGGTATTCAACGGGGCCCGCTACCGGCAGCGGCCCATCCCGGATGTGGTGCGGGAGTTCCAGTCGATCCGCGAGAAACACGTCCTGGTGGTGGACGACAACATCGTCGGCACGCGCCCCGAACATGTCGACCGCGCCAAGGAGCTGTTCCGCGCCATGGCCCGGGCGAAGCTGCGGAAGAAATGGATCGCCCAGGCCACCATCAACTTCGCCGACGACGAAGAGCTCCTGTCCCTGGCCGCGGAGGCCGGGTGCCGCGGCGTCTTCATCGGCTTCGAGACCCCCACGCCGGAGGGGCTTCGGGAGCTCGGCAAGAAATTCGATCTTCTGAAGGGCCGTGACTATCGCGCCTCCGTGCGGCGCATACAGCGGCACGGCATCCTGGTCGTGGGTTCCTTCATCATCGGGCTGGACGTGGACGAACCGGGCATCGGCGGGGCTATCGCCTCAGCGGCCGGCCGGTACGGCGTGGATCACCTCAACCTGTTGTTCCTGACGCCCCTGCCCGGCACGCGCCTGTGGAAGCAGATGGAATCGGAGGGCCGCATCGCGCTCGATGCGTTCCCGGAAGACTGGAAATACTACACGCTGACCTTCCCGGTGGCCCGCTATAAGCAGTTCTCACTGGACGGCATAATCAGAGAAAATCTCTCCTGCAACCGAGACTTCTATTCCCTGCCGCGCATCCTGCGCAGGGTGTGCGGTAGCGTGGCGCACCGCCGCGCGCCGCTGATCAGCCTGGTGGCCAATCTTTCGTACAGGAGCCACAGCCGCAAGGATCTGGGGACCTACGAGGAGTTCATGCGCCAGCGGGGCCATCGGTACGATTCTCCCTGCGGCCGGCTGAAACGAGCTGCGCAACTGCACGCCTCGACCCCCGGCTCTCCGCGTCGCGCAAGAACTTGGCATAGCCGTCCGGCGCCGTCTGCAATCGGTCGCCCGCATCAGTCATAGCGAAGGTCCCGTGGCATACCCACCTCACCATAACCCGCGGAATTTCCAGTGTTATGGGAGCCGCCTGACCGTCTCTCGTTAAGATTCTTCGGACCGCGAACAGAAAAAATGCGAACAAGAAAAACTTGACAGCACCTTTCCTCGACACTATGCTTTGGACGCGGGGAGCGGGTGCCCCGGCACACGGAGATTTGCGTTGAATAGCAAATTTTGCATCTAAGGGAAAATCGTGAAAGAGGACGACGGGAAGAAGATCGACGAGCTCATGGCAGGCATGCAATGCCCCAAAGGTTTCAAGTGTGCGGAGGCCGGTTTCACTCAACTCTGCAAGGCGAGAGATTTCGGACTGGACAACTACCTCGAATGTCTCGATGAGAATCGTGCTGCCTGTGCCTTTGCATTGTCATTCGGTAACGTGTACTTCTGCCAATGCCCATTGCGTGGGTACATTGCCAAGAAGTTGAAGATGTAGTTGGCCCAGATGAGATTGCAGAACACGCACCTCCACCTTACGGTGTATCCGCGGCGGCCAAACCGAAGGTGATGTGCGATGTTGGATGGCTCGGAATACAACCCAATAGGAGCGTTATGATGAGAATCAAACAACAACTAGCGCGGATAATGCCTGCGTTTCTTGAAAGAGCCTACAGCGTCCGTCGCGAGATGAAGGAATTGTCGCCGATTCAAAGACTCAAATGCGAGACCAGGAATCTACGGCCTAGAAGCAAGATCGATCTAAAAGAGCTGTTCGACTCCCGCGAAATAGAAATGAGGTGGGAGCATTCCACCCAAAAAATCGCTGTGTATGCCATTCCCGACGGAACAGGCGGTGTTAATCCCGGCGATAGAAAAGCAATCTATTATCTGATTAGCAAGCTCAATCCATCTTCGGTATTGGAGATTGGCACACACATAGGGGCATCAACGCTACATATTGCTTCGGCACTTTTTATGAACCGGACAAAGGGGGGGAGACAGGCCGACATAGTCTCCGTGGATAGCAACGACGTAAATTCTCCTGCTTCAAAGCCTTGGTTGAAACATGGCACAAGGAAATCCCCCATTGAGATGGTTAGGGAGATGGGCTATGAGGCGTTTGTGGAGTTTATTAATGATACTTCGCTCGGTTACTTCACCAGGTGCGAACGGCGATTCGATTTTATTTTTCTTGACGGTGACCATACGGCCAGGACAGTGTACCAGGAAATTCCCGCCGCGCTGAACCTGCTTAATCAGAATGGCGTGATTTTACTCCACGACTACTTCCCCAATCTGAAGCCGTTATGGTCAAACGGGTTAGTAATTCCGGGCCCATTCCTGGCTGCGGAACGCCTCGCGAAGGAAGGGGCTAACTTTGTTGTTTTGCCTTTAGGTAAGTTGCCATGGCCGACCAAATTAGAATCAAATGTCACGAGTCTCGCATTGGTGCTGAGGAAAGAATGAGAAAAACACCATCATTATCAAGGCGCTCCAGCGGGCGGCAAAAAGCCGCCGCGGGCTTTATCGTTTAGCCGCCGCGCAGCGCATCGATGCAATATGGCCGCCGAAAATATGTTGTTTTTTCGGGCATAAATTTTGTTCTTGCTTTCGGGGGGGCATGGTAGTATCATGAAAATCGAGGGGGAAGCACCCTGAGTAGTTACGAAATGAGGATTTGTATTGAAAGGGCTGTTACGGATTATTGACTCGGCATGTTTCATGGTGTCCGTGTCCAACCGCAACGCGTTTTAGGAGAACTCGCATGAAAAGAATGGCATCCGCATTTATCGGCTGTGCGCTGATCGTATATGCCGCTGTCCCGCTCCGGGCGGAGGGGCAAACGGCAGCGTCGTATGACAGTTACGGCTCGATCAACGTGGCGACGACACCCGTGCCGGGTTCGAATATCTATCTGGATTTCGTCTTCGACACCGGCCTCGACACGAACGCGACGGTGGGGGCGGTGGCGTCGGGGAGCC
>JBAXOY010000051.1:0-20310 GCA_037133055.1 Chlamydiota bacterium | reverse complement strand
CCGCCCAGTGTTTTTGTTTTAAGTAAACGGTGCCCGCGAGCGCGATCCCGGCGATGGTAAGCGCGACGGGGAGCATACTCGTAAGGGCGGCCTTAATCCCTATACCAAGCGTGGAGAACATACCGGCGCCCTGGACGGCAGAGACCCCGGCCTTGATGAGGCCGAACCGGAGTAGTCCGATTCCCGCCGTGGAAAGGCCGGCTACTACGGCCAACCTACCGAGCGTCCGCGTCGGCGCCATGATCGCTACAACGGCTTTCTCGTTTCCGCGTATAAAATTGTCGATACCGAGAAGGAGTTTGTTCTGCGTCTCTAGGAATGGCGCGTTGGACTTTTTGACCGCCTCTCCGAGTGTGATGCCGATATTCTTCAGGCGCACCGATCGTATAGCCAACTGATGCCCATAGCTGGCGTTCATCTCCTCAAACGATCGCTGCTCGCGCTCGGCCCATCCACCAAGCTCGGCGTATAGCCCCTTGACCTTCGGCGCGTTCTCGATCAGGGCATTCAGCACCGTCGCCTGCCTGCCGCCAACGCCAAGACTCTTAAGGAATCCGGCTCTCTCTGATGCTCCCAGGCCGGCCATCTCCTCGGAGAGCATCCTGAGCGCGTCGCCCATGTGCCCCGCCTGGATCGCGGCCATGACCTCGCCGTTTCGTATCGCGGCAAGCCGTTCGGCCATCTTCCCCTGTGGCGCTTCGAGCATCATGAAACTCATCCGCATCCCGGCGAGTGCGCGTCCAGCGTCCATCCCGCCATATTTTGCGGCTACTAGATTGACAAGCATGTCGTCGAGCGATAGACCGTAGAGGCGGGAAAGCGAGATCGCTTCCGGGAATACCGATGTGAGCTCACCGAACGAAATTCGCATCTCGTCAGCGCCTATCTGCATCTTTCCGCTTATCATGGGGAGTGAGCTTGGGCCGTATCCGAACCCCGCCATCGTTCTAAGCAACCCCTCTGACGTCGCGACGGCCTCTGTCCCTGTACCCACGGCCGCTCTGAACGTGGTCCTAAGTGCAGCCGTGATGTCTTCTGCCCGTCTCAGGCCATATTCGGCGGCCCATACCGATGCCGTCATTGCCTCCTGGGGAATGATGCCGATCTCAGATGCAAGGCCGCGGACCTGCGCCTTGACCTTCGCAGCCTCTTCCGCCGGGAATCCCTTTATCCGCAGTTCCCGGACCTTCTCGTCGATCCCTTCTGCCTGGCGCGCGATCATATCCCCGAGCTTCAGGGCAGCTATCCCAATGCCGGCTACGGCGAGTCCCCCGCCCATCATCGTCATACTGCCGCGGATGCCGGCGGCTGACTTCGCCATACGTCCCTCGAGGATGGATGCCTGGGCGCCGATCTTTACGGCCTGCGAGGAGAACATGTCCTTGATGTAAATGAACACACCAAGGCCTGTCGCCCCCATCAGTCCGCTCGATAGGTCCATCATGAGCCGCTACCTTCTGCCCTTCCGCTGCGCCTCGCGTACCTGCTTGTCCATGTAATCGCTCTCGTACCGCTTTTGCGCCTCCAGCCGTTTCACCATGCGCCGCCGGAAATCTATCGGCCAGCGCCGTACCTCCGACCACTGTTGCCCCATCTGGCCGCCGTAACTCAGCGAGAAGAAGTCCGCCTCTAACTGAGCCGCAGCCCGGGCAAGAAAAAAGACAAGTGCATCTCCAGCGATGTCACAAACGGCTTCTTGCACTTCCGGCAGACGTTCCGCACTGAAGTATCCGGCCCGCAGTCGGGATGTGAGAGGATCGCCGCCCTGAGCGCTGCACGGTCCGGCCCGTCGAGCTCGGCCCACGACTTCGAGGTCGCCTGTCGTCCGTCGAGTGACCGGAGGCGCATCTTGAGGCCGTCGAGGAGGGACATACCATCGGCCCCCATTGCCCGGAGCGTCTTCTGGTGTACTCCGGTGTTGTAGCCGTAGACCGCTTTCCGGCCGGAGGGGAGTACAACCTCGAATGCCCGCTGCTCGGGGTATGGCTTGCTCGTCGCTAGGATCGCCTTCACGTCCACGGCAAGCTCATTCGTCTCGCCGCAATGAGGGCAGTCGACGGGGCAGTCGATCCTGTCGCCGTAGGTAAAGCCGATGATCTCCACGGCGATCTGCCGCCGGTCCCCGGGGAAGAGATTGAGTGTATCTCCGAGGAAAGCGGTGAATCCGTCGCCCGGGCCTGGGTTCCTTACTCCATTGAGAGACATGATGCACGCGGTGAGCCACAGGTCGAATGCGTCTCCGCTCTCCTGGAGCTTCACACTGGAGAGAATCTCCTCCGCCCCTGCCCCCGCGGGTTGTATGACCGCGACGCCGCCGCTGGGGAGTTGGAGCGTATTCATCGGGATAGCTCTCAGGCGGGACGGTTCGGGGATGAGCGCCTCCATCGTCTTCTGCGCGCGATTGACGGGTTGCGCCTCTGCCTCGGGGCTCTCGATAATCGGGGGGGGCGGTGATTTGACGGGATGATTGACTGCGACCGGTGGGGCCTGTTCCATGATGCGATCCTCCTTACTGGGTTGGACTTTTGAGCCGGATAGCCCTGCCCCCTGCCGGGTTCGGGGCCTCCGTGCTGCGGTTGAATGATTCCGCTTCTTTCGATCTATGCTAAAGCCGCGCCGGCAAAGGATTCACCGGCGCGACTGAATACTGTTTTGGGTTCTACAGGTTCTTGAAATCGACGTAGTCACACTCTCCGGTGAGCTTCTCGAGCACGAAGTTGGAGCTCATGCCGTCGAACTTGAGGCCCGGCATCTTCGACGCCCATGCGTTATGGAGCGTCCACATCCGCTTGTGCGCCTTGCGGTCTGACGTGAGCTCGTAGATGACGAACTCCTTGTTCTGGTATGCCACAGGCGGCATACCGAGGACGCGGAAGAACGTGTTCCACGTCCATTCATCCGTCTCGTCGGCCTTTACCGCCTTCTCGACCTCCCACGTGCCGACGACGAGGCGCCCAGCCTCCTTGTGGTCCCAGTAGGTCCCGGCGGACCCGAACTTCTGTACCTCCCACTCCAGGTCGGGCAGCGTGAACGTCTTCAGCAGCCCGAGCTCGATCGAGTTGAATGCGATCGCGAACATCCCCTCCTGCCGCAATCCCGCGTGATAGCTTTCAAGTACCATATCGATTCCCTCCCGGTTATCCGATCCGTCCGTCAAATCCCCTACAGAACGGAGATCTTCTCGTAGTCCTCAAACGTCATGCTGAGCTTCGTGATCCCCACGACGAATCCGACCCACTGCGCGTCCGGGATCGGCTTAACGGCGATGTCGCCCATGAGAATGCCGCGCTCGATCGTCTCCGGCGTGTTGATCTTCCCACTCATGATGTCCGGAGCGTCCTGGTCGACCTGCAGGTAGTATTCCGCGAAGCCGAGCTCCTTCTTAAGCTGCGCGAGCCACGGATTGAGCTCTGAATACATGAGCGCCCAGGTAGCCGGCCCGATCTTGTAGTACCGGTAGCTGCGCGCGTACTTATAGAGCGCCTTCTTCATCACCATCATGAGCCAGGCGACGGGCGAGTTCTGGAGCTGCGTCGTCTCCCGCTGGAGCGTGCGGATGCCGTCGATGTAGCACCCATCCTCGTCAACGATGATGGGGTTGACCTGCGCCTCCGCGAGGATGTCACGGTATCCCTCTTTTGCGACAGGGCCGAGGTTGTAGCGTACGCCGTGCACCTCTTTGAGGTTCCCGAACTTCGGACCGGCCGCCGCGAACCACTCCTTCTTTTCCACATGCGCCCGGGCGATCCTCCCGGCAACATCGGCCGCGGGATTGATGTACACGAGCTTGTTCCCGGTCCTCGGATCAAGAACCGCGAGGTCCCCCCAGTACATCGCGCCGCACCAGTCGTTGATCGGCGTGTAGTCCCACTTCCCCTTCCCGTTCCGGTAATCGGCAGCGTCCGTCGGGATGAGGCCGTCCGGAGGTGTATGGATCGCGAAGACGAGCTGCTTCCGGTGCGTGTTGCAGTAGGTCTGTACGGCCGCCTGGACCGTCTCGGGGCCGGCGCCGGAGAGAAGCACCGATTCCGGCGCCACGAGCAGCATCGACTGGTCGTAGTCGTCGAAAGCATAGAGGCCCGTCCCTGCGGCCTCGTCCCCGATCCAGTCAGCGGCGTTGAGGTTCGTGAGGCCGTCGTCACCCTCTGATAAGTTCCCCGTGCCGTTTGCCGGGCGGTTATCCGGGGCCACCGTTGCGCTCTCGAGGTCCGCGAGCGTCACGATCTTCGAGACGCCGTTCACTTTGTCGAGTACGTTCGCGATCGTGCAGTTCTGGTACCCCTCCGGCACCACACGGCTGTCATCCTCGTCTTCGAAGGTGATATTGAACTCCGTCGTCGGGTTGATCGTGCCGTCCGTGACGGTCCACTTGATGTTCGCGCTGTGCGACCCAGGCCCGATTACCGTGATCCCCAGCGTCGGGAGCGGAGATCCGGCCCTATCGACGAGCGTCGCCGTCCCGCAGGTCGCTGTGAGACTCGTCACGTCCGACGGATCCTCGTAGTGCGCGAGGCGGTTCACGATCGCACGCGCACCGTAGAGCGTCATCAACCGCTTCACTAGGTAGGCGGAGTCATAGTCGTCCATGATGTCGCCGTACCGTGCGAGCACGTCGCCCCACGAGCTGCACGGATAGGCCCCCATGGGTCCCCGCTTGAAATATCCAGGAAACATCACCCACCCCTTCAGCGCCTCCCGGCTGAAGCCTGAGTAATCCCTTATCGTGACAGAGGTTCCCGGTGCTCCTGTTCCCAAGTTGCCCATTTTTCGCGCCCTCCTTTATTCGTCGTCGACCGAAACATCCGCGGTCACAAGCTTTTCGCCGCTATTCTGGTCGCTCACGCTGATCTCGACCTCCGTCGCGAGCTTCCGCTCCGTCCGCACACCGTCATATATCGGCACGTCCATGATCCGCACTCGCGCTTCCCAGAACCGGAGGCCGCCGGCATTCGGGACCGTCCTGTCCTCGAACTCGCGCATCAGGTCCTTCACGAACTTGAACGTGTAGGCATCCGCCCCCTCACCGACCGTGAACTCGAGGACCGGCGGCTCCTTGCCGAAGTACACGGTAAGCGCCTCGGTCATCGCCCATGCCTCAGCGTGCTTCTTCGACACCACCGTCACAACGAACTCGATATTGCGATGGATCGGATCAGCCACCTCGTCGACCGTCCCCGATTCCCTGTCCTCGTTCAGGTCCAGGGTCCCGTTGCTCCGCCAGCGTGACGGCGTGAGCGTGAGATCGGTAATGACCCACTGCGGGGACCGCGATTGCTCGTTGAACTCAAGCGGCGGCGTGAGCGTGATGTCCTTCGCCTGGTCCTGTCCGGCAGCGGAGAAAAAGCGCTCCCCGAACCTTGTCCGGAGATCGCCTATCAGCGCTCGCATTACCGTATCGACCGTGTCCATCTTTCCCCTATTTCCTCAGCGCGTCCTCGACCTCGTGCACCAGGTCCCGCTCCATTTTCGGCTTCTCTACGTTCCAGACCGGCATGATGAACGGCCGCTTTATCCTGTTCTCTCCGCCGGGTCCGGCCCTCACACCCTCGACCTCGTGGATATATCCGAGATTTGCCTCGGAGATATCTTCGTCACTCGCGCCTTTCTTTTTATGCTGCTGCGTCCGCAGAAGCCCCACGAACTCGACGCCAGATTCAACCTCCTGATGCGTCACCGAGTTCCGCATGTCCGCGGTGTCGATGAGCGCCTTGCTCGATCCCTTCCGATCGATCGTCGACTGCGCGAGCGCCTGAAACGCCACTCCGCCGGGGGCCTGTGATGTGATCCCTTTCCGTATCTCCGATGCGAGGTAGACCGCCTTCTTCTCCGGGAACTTCTCCTGTACCCGCTTGAGATCCCCGCCGAGCGAGCTGAACTTCTGGACCATCTTGCTCCATCCGCCAAGGAGCCCCGCCCCGCCCGATGCCACCTCTCACCGCCCTTTCGGCGCCTCGTCGTACACGGCCTTGACGAGGTACGTCTGCCCTCCGTAGGTCGCCGTCCCTGATACGTCGACGATCCTGAAATCCTTTGCCACACCCTCCACCGAGCTGATGATGTCGCCCGTCGCCAGCGTCACCTCGGCCTGCTCAAGTTCCTCACGGTCGAAAAGCACGAACCCTTTTCCGATCGGTACCAACCCGCCTATCCCGTAGGAGAGCTCCTTCTCGCTATACCGGTGCACCTGGCCTTGAAGTGCCACCGGATCTCCGTATCCGTCCTCGTACCCCGGCTTCACCGTCACATCTCCGGTTATCGCGTCCCGGGTCACCCTCTCCGGGTCGATTTGCCGCACCTCGACGGTTACCGGATGGATGAGAAAGCTCAGGCCCATGAACGAAATCCGCACCTGTCATGCGAGCCGCCCACTACCACGGCGGCAAGCGGCCCCTGGTATCGCTCAATCACTTTGTCGATGAACGAATCACCGGTCGGACCGTCCGAAACGGCGATGTCGGCGAGCGTGTAGCTGTGCGTGTCCGTAGTCTCGCTCTTCACGTTCGAGAGTTTCCGCTCCAGCTGCCCCGATCCGGTCCCGAGCTTCGGCACCTCAATCATCACCAGCCGCATCGCCGCCTGCCGGATAGGCTCAGGGGTCATTAGCGCGCCTGATATCGGGTCGCGGTCCATGTAGCCGAACTTCCCAGCCACCTCAATGTTCTGCCGCCCCCTTGTCCAGACGAAACCGTGTTCGAGGACAACCCTCGGCCATTTTCGGTCATCTGGAAGGATCCGGTTGTAGACCACGTAATCGTCGGCATCCGTAGCGTCGCCGTCGACCCAGATCTCGTCGATCGAGATGATCGGGACCGAGAAATCGAGGGCGTTTGACCCGTCACCGTCAATGAGCATCGGGGCTTCAGCCGTGAACGTCCGCTCCTCAAACCACTGCCCGGTCCGGTCATCGAGGATCGAGCAGGCGAAAGAGATGAGCCTTTCGACCCGCTCTTTCTCGCCCTTGGCGGCGGCTATCGCGACGCCCTCGCCCTTCAAATCCTCGACCGTGCAGTACATCGCCAGCTCCTATCCCCTACGGCGTAACCGTGGCCGTGGGGGTCCTTGTCGGCGTCGCTGTCCTCGTGGGCGTCGGAGTCCGTGTCGGTGTCCGGGTCGGAGTCGCCGTCCGCGTAGGCGTCTTCGTCGGCGTCGGTGTGGGGGTCACCGTCGGCTGTACCGATAGCCCAATTGCCGGCCCGGGCGTCGCCACATTCGCCTCAAGCCATGTCTTGATCGCGTTCAGGTCATACGCCGTCTGTTTGAATCCGTTGAAGATGTCTGCCCCGCCTCGCATCCCGCGAAAAGGCTCAAGCGGGACCCGGAACTGCACCGGTGTCACAGTGGGCGTCGGGGTAATCGTCGGCGTCTTAGTCGGCGTCGATGTCGCCGTCGGGGGAGTAGTCGCCGTGGCCGTTGCTGTTGGCGTGATCGTCGGAGTGTATGTAGCCGTACTGGTCGGGGTCCCCGTCGGCGTGTTTGTGGGGGTATTGGTCGGAGTATTCGTGGGGGTCGCTGTGATCGTCGGGGTCTCAGTTGGCGTCTCCGTCTGGGCGAGCACAGACGTCACCACAATGGCGAAGAGTACCATCGCGCCGAGCACCCTCCATTTGAATCTTCTCTCTCTCATTTTTCTCCTTCTTTCTTGCGTGCTCGTTTTGCGATCTTCTTCTCTGTAGCCTGTGGCTTTTCTTCGGTCTTCGGCCTATTCCATCCCGGATTAGAAACATCCACATCCGCCGGTACCGCCGGAGCGGATGCTGGCGGCTGCGCCTCTTCCTCTTGTTTCTTCACTCTCGACCTCGCCGGGAACTCATCGCGCAGCCTCTTCGGCCTGGTACTCGCTATGACCATGTGCGACTTATTGTCCTTGAGCTCCTCGGGAGCCACCTTCCTCATCGGCTCGGGTTTCTGCCCCGGATCGAGAACGATCACCCCGCATCTCCTGGCCTTCTCGATTACTCCGGGCGGCGTACCAGGAGGAGCAGGTTTGTGTGATCTCAGGCAGTAAGCGATGCCGTTGACCGTCTGGGAATATGACCCCGAGCATCGCCTGTCTCTATAGATCGGCACCTACTGATCCTCCATGAAAAAGGCCCGGCAGGAACAGGTGTCATCCTGCCGGGCCACACATCTCTTCCATGCAGCCCGGTTACCGCTTATGCGGGTCCGCGGTCCTTGCTGACCACGACTGCATCGTTGAGGCCGAACTCGTAGTCGATGAACATGCTCCACACGAAGATGAACTCCTGCGATTCGATGTCCACGTCCGTCTCGTTGCGGATGCTGTCCCGGACCACGCCGAAGTTCAGGTTCCTCGTCGGCCCGTGGAAGATCGTCCCTGTGGGCCACGCCGGCAGATCGACGATCGGTATTCCTGCGTATGGAGGGATCACGCCGTTCAGCAGATAGTTGTATGCACCCACCATCCCGCTCACCTCGAGCGCCCATGACCTGGCATCGGTATCGCTGCAGATGAATGCCTTCGTCGGCGCGCTCCGCCATTTCGCCGGCAACGCCATCATGGCCTGCTCGAACTTCTCCGACATCTTCGTTAGGTCGTTCGAGTTGACCTTGTGGGTTCCGCGGTCTTCCTCTTCGGCGAGCGCGAGCCAACCGTCATTCTGCTTCAGGAAGGCGTAGTCATCTGCTCCCGGATCGGTCGCCACAGCACCGTTGATCCCAAGGTCCTCATTGCTGTTGCCGATCGTAGTCGCCGCGAGGCCTTTCAGCGTGTCGGTAATGCTGGACCCCTCGATGTTGAACATGGTAGCTTCGTACTCTATCCGGAAATTGAGCATCGTCTTTTTACCGGTAAGAGTGTTCTCGCCGTAGGTAACCGCAGCCTCCTCCTCGTTCACCGTACCGGCGCCAGGTCCGCGCGTCGCACGACCCGTCATGCCGAGAGTACTGATCTTCTTCGTCTCCCTCGTCATGATATTGTTCTGAATGGACGGCATCAGCTTCTGCTCGTTCAGGGTTGTCAGGACGAATTCAGTCGCCTCCTCGGCAGCCATCACGTTCCCGCCGACGTCACCCTGCTTGATCGCCCTCGCCACTTCTTCGAATGTCGCGTATCTCTTCATCTTCTTTCCTCCAGTTGATTCACCTTTCCCCGCGCTACGACGGTTGCATTCCGATTTCCGCCCCTAGATGACGCACCCCTTGGGAGCGCCGTCCCTCACCTTGAGTTGCAGTTTCGGCGCGTCGGACGGCCCGGCGCCACCCGGCTGCGCAGACCGCGACTCCGGACGCTTCCCGGAGAGCTTGTCGAGCATGGTCCTCTGCTCGACGATCTTATCGCTCTGCTCCCTGAGCTGCTTGGTGAGCTCCACGGTCTTCGCCTCTCCCTCCGCGATCTTCGCGGTGAGCTCAGCCTGCTGCTGCTCAGCCGTCTTCGGGGCTTCCGCCTGCTTCGCCTCGATCGCCGTGAGCTTCGTCTCGACCGCGGCGATGCGAGCCACGTCCGCCTCACTGAGCTTCACCTCCGGCGCCTTCTCGGCAAGCTTCGACCCGATCTCCGTCAGTTTCGCCTCGATTGGCTTCATCGCCTCCGCGATCAGCTGAACCACCTCGCTCTTCTCCATGTCCTTCCCCTCCTGTTTGGTTGTCCGTTTCGTTGCGTCCCCGCCTTCACTCTCGCCGCCCCCCGCCTTCGCGATCAGCTTCCCGAGCATGTCGTGGGCGGCCTTCATCTGATCGAGATTGCACTTCGAGAACTCCCGGCCCGCAAGCTCCACCTCGATCCCCCTGGCGGCGGCACCGAGCACCGCATCTGCCGGAGCCTCGCCCGCGTGGGGTTCTTGTCCGCCTAACACGCCGCGCTGCGCCGACTCGCCGAATAGCCAGCGGAGTACCTTGCGGGCCCGGCTTATCTCCTCGACACTCGGCTGGGCGCCGTCATCCGTTCGCTGATCCTTCTTGTCCATCTTCTCGTTCTCCTTCTTCGTATTCGCCACGGGTTCGAAGCCGACCTCGTGCTCATCGCTGACCAGCGCCATGCCCTTCAGGCTGAAGCCGCGGGCCTCGCCTTTCTCCACCCGTTCCCAGACCTTCGCGCCGGCATCGTTCTCCTGCACGTATGCCCCGGCAGCCCACGCACCCTCGTACTTCGGTTCAGGGAACAGCGGATCCCCGCGCTTCACGATCCACTGTTGGGAGATGAACACACCGCGCAGCTTCTTCTCGTCGTGGTTGCTGTCGACGTTGCCGAGGAGCCCGCGGGCGGCGAACTTACGCATCATCAGGTGGACTGTCTCGGCGGTCGCGTAGGTCCCGCAGGCGTCCACGTCGTTGACCCGGTAAACGATCCCGTAGAGCGTCCGCGCATCCTTGTCGATCCGCTCGACAGGGACGATCCGGTCGAAAGTAGCCTTGCTCTCGTCGAAGTCCGCATCCCGGGCGACCGATACGAGCTCAAGACCCTGCTCGACCGCCTGGCCGGTCGTCCTTGCGACTTTCAGCGGCTCCCGGTTCGCGGGCTCTCGCGGATCGAACACGAGACTGATCCACTCGACGTCAACGTCCAGGAATCGTCGGGCCTTCATGGAGTCACCGTGGGGGTCGGTGTCCTCGTGGGGGTGCGGGTGACCGTCGGAGTCTTCGTCGGGGTCCGGGTCCGGGTAGGAGTCGGGGTTGGGGTGGACTGGACATAGAGCACTGGGAGCTGGTAGCCGGATGACGCGGCGATCCCCGCGAGGTCATGCGCGATTTGACGGATCGCCTTCTGCGTCTGCGCGGCGCCCCCGTACTTCCAGTCGTAGGACGGCGCGTATGGATAGGCATAGGCCGTCGGAGACGGAGTAGGCGTCAGGGTCGGCGTGATAGTCGGAGTTGAGGTCGGTGTTTCGGTGGGGGTAGGCGTCTCGGTCTGAGCAGACGCGAGGCTTGCGAAAACGAGAGAGGCGAATAGAACCGCCGCGATCCTGTAGTGCCCTGGCTTCCTCATGTCTCCTCCGGCTCCGCGCAGAAAAAAGGCCCATTGCTCAGGCGTGAACCTGAAACAACGGGCCTTGACTTCGCGTGCCGGAGAAAATAAAAAAGGCACATCGAATCAAGCGTTATTCACGCCTGAAACGATGTGCCTATGATCCTAGACCGCAACCTGGCGGGTCAAACGGTCAGACGCACAAGCATCTTCGGATCTGGTGCTCTATGGCTCTCTCAGCACATGGGGTTCGCGCCGGCTCACTGTCCAATGGCGCTGGTGCACTATGGCTCTCTTCCCCACTATGAAAAAGATCGAGACACAATTTTCCAAGTGTCAGCAAAAATTATAGCATAACAACATAATGCTGTCAAGAATAATACTTCTTACGCCGAGGCGTTCACCTTCTCACTTATCTTGTTTTCACTCGTCGGTTTCGGGATCTTCGTTGGCTTACCGCATCTTGGACATTTGATTCTCCCGCGAACCATGGCCGCATCAAATATCAGAATCTTGTGGCAATGCCAGCACCGCACGTCGCCTATCGTCATTTCAGTCATTTCAGTCCAGGCCAAGCTCAAACGATGTCAGTTGGATTAGGCTACGTTGTCCCATTCAACGTGTTCATCGCCCGCGGCATCGGTTTCTTCTGCGGCGCACTGCCCTCATTATTCTTCACGAGCATATCCCTCTCAGCGAGCACGACGTCGATCTCCTTCCGCAGCGCCGCGAGGTCAGGCGGCTTCATGACAATGTTCTTGAACCAGCCGCGCCGGTCTCTTATCCGCAGTAGCGCCACCTGCACGAGCAGGGCGTCGACGTAGCCCCTTTCCTGGTCGAGCCTGCGGCCGATGTTCACGATATGCCCGATCGTCGCCGGCTGCCGCATCTTCTTCTCGATCTCGCGGCGCTTGGCCTGTTCATGCCGCGCCTTCTGCTCGGGCCCAAGCTTCTGGAGCACATCGTCGAAGTCGATCACCTTCGCGTCCGTCATCCCCTTCCCTTTCTCGCCAGGTTTGCTGTCTTCACCAGTGCCCGTTGCGCTCAGCCTCTTTTTCTTCCCGCCAGCTTTCCGCGGTCTGCATGAAGCAAGAGATTTCGAGCCCGTCGGGGCTATAGGTCCGCGTGATTACCATCGTAGCCCTCTCGGCGCTTGTCTCCTCGCCGTTCGGCCCCTCGAAACGCGTGACCTTCTTCAGTTCATGCCTTTCCATGTTTCCTATTGCTCCGCGAGAACGAGGGTGCACCTGCAGCGTCCGTGGAGAGGGGGCGTTCCGATCCCGCTGTTCTGAAGGCTCTCGCTCCCCCTGTTGCCAACGTATACTGAACGGTCGCCCTTCTTGTAGTACATGTCCTTCCGCTCGGGATCCCACGAGAGCCACGGGAGTTTGTCCTTCGCCTGGTCCTTGTCCTCAAGATCAAAGGTAGCCTCAATGTTCCTGATTGCCTTCGCGACCGAGAACTCACGACCGTCCATAGCTAGGCAACTCTCGCAGCTGCGCTCATCCCCAGCGGCGTGCCAGATGTAAACCTCATACCCGGCATCCTGCATCCCCGTGAGGATGCTCCAGCTCCGAGCCTTCGTTGTCACTGATGACGAAAGCACATCCCAATACCGGTAATCATCGAATGTCACCCCGAGGGCCTCTTTCAGAAGCGCCGCCGTCTGATCCCGACCGAGCCCTTTCGCCATTGCCGAATCGACGATCGCTCGCACCTGGTCGATCTTCGGGCCGGAGTAGTAGTCGCCGATCCACATGGCAGGCTTCCGGGCAAGCGCCTCGAGTGCACGATCATCCCGGAGATTCCACGTCATTGCCCAGTCCTCGGGGAGTTTCGAGAAGGCGGGTTTCACGGCGATATGCTTCCGCGCGAGCCTGATGATCTCCTGCGCGGTCTCCTCCGTCACGGGGACGGCAGACTCGGCGATTGCGGAGCCGATATGCGGGTAGAAGGTACTGACCATCTCTACGAGTTCCTTTGCGGATGCGTCTGTGACCGTGAAGGACTCGTCGAGGAACTTCATGAGCCACGTCTTCGCGGCGTCCCCCTCGGCATCGGCGATCTTCCGCAGGCTGTCGGAGAGAGTGACTTCAAATGCCACAAGGTCACGATTGATAAGCGGGTTCTTCTCCTTCTTCTTCGCGCGCTCGACAATGCCATCGTCGCCGAAGAGCCAGTCGATAGACTGCTCGATCCTCAACCTGTCAGCGGCGTCCATCCGGTCTATCTGCTCGCAGAGATGGCACATTACTCATTCTCCGATTTGAGCGCCTTCCGGCAATCCTCGATCCATCGCTCTATGGCATCGAGATCCATCTCAATAAAGAGATCCACGGGGACCGCGAACGGCTCGTCTGCGGCATTGTTCCCGGGCCCGCACTTGATGACGACCTTCTTCCCGATGCGCCCATACTTCCACCCAGGCGGAAGCGCGTACTTTCCGGATGACCGCTCGATAATCCTGTCGGCGACGGTAGCTGCTTCCCCCATGATGTACTTCTGCAACTGCTCACGTTTAGTCATATCGGATACCCTATGATGTCGAAGCCATAGACGGAAGCGATGATGTGTTTCTTACGCCGCATCGCTCAGCCTCCTCGCGTGATCCCGGCAGTGCATGAGCCAGTTGCCGAACATCTGCGTGAACTGCTTCATGTGCTTCTCGGAATCCTCCGCCGTGAGCGCCACGCGTGGCCCCTGTAGCGCCGCCTGCGCCCTGATCTTCTCGAGTACCACGGCGATCGGCAGGTCACCGTCAGGCCCGGGATACGGCGGCACCTTTGTCCCGAGGGCCTTGTTGGCGATCTGGATGCAACCGTTGATCGAGAGCCCGCCGGCGCGCGAGCAGGCATCGACCAGCCTGGCGATGCTGTCAGGATCGCTCAGGTCCGGTCCCCTTGACTGGAACTCATGGAACCGCACGCGCATCTCGACGATGATTCGATTCATGGTCCAGTCGAATTGATTCCGCTCCGGTCGGCACGTCCGGTCCTCGAACATGCTGAGGGCTCCGAATACTGTGGCGCGGGTATAGTCGCCACTGCGTCCTATGGCTATGGGCGGGACAGCCCTCGAGCTCAGAAGCTTCTCGTCATTGATCTTCCCGTAGACCGTGTGCGTCGCGTCATTCCGCTGCTGGTCCTTCAGGAACTTGAGCACGAGGTCAGGTTTGTTCGCCTTGCCCGTCGGATCGTTCTCCGCCATGCCAGCCGGCAACTGCACCGCGAGGAGTTTCGTCTGGCTCGGGTCGCCCTTCACCTTCTCGAACTCTCCCGCGAGCTTCTTGAGCTCCTCCTGCGTGACCTTTCCTCCGCCGAGGATCGCCATGAAGATCGCGGGGATCATGGAGTTGGCGAAGTAGCTCATGTTCCCCTTCTCCATGAGGTGACTGCCGCCGATGTTGTAGATCTGCGAGGACCAGTCCGGGAGGCCGTAGTCCGTGCCGGGAACATACACGGGGGCATAGATGATCTCCGTGGCGGCACTCTTCGCATCGGCACTCAGGAGGGTCTTCCCGTTGATGTAACTCAGGGGGCGGGGATCCCCGAACTGCCGGTAATATCGTTTTGATCCACCCTTGATCTGGACATACCGGCGGAAAAAGACCGGCCGCGTATCCGTCACCCATTTCCAGTCACGACCGATACGCGCGAACTCAATCTCCGTAGCGGTATCGTCCTTCTCGAGGAGCCCGACCTCATGCGCAGGGACATGCTCGCCGCCGCAGGGGATGCCGAACCCGTCGCGTAGGACCTCCATCGCCCATGCGCCGACGGTCTCCCGATCGTTCCTGAACTTCCGGCGGATGTCGATGAAGGACTCAAACGGAGAGAAGTAGTCATAGAACCGTTCGCAGAGCTCGATCTCCCTGTTGAGAAGCTCCTCGATGGTCTTGGCGTAGGCGAGGCCGGTCAGGGGGTTGATCTCCCCTTTGATCGCCGCCCATATAGCGGCCTTCTCCTTCTCGTCGTTCATCTCCTCGGCGATGATGAAGTCGTACCCGTAGCTCTCGATCCCCACCTCGAGGGCGCGGATGATCTGCGGAAGGATACTCGACCGCTGTTTCCAGAAGCAGAGCTCCACCGGGGGGACCGGATGTACCAGCAACCCGTCGATCGACTTCTTCGCGAACGGATCCTTGAACGCTGACCGACTCGGAATAGCCTGCTCCATTACCGGACCGCCTGACGCGAGCGCGACCATCTGCGAAGCAGCTTTCATGACTGTCCCGGTATGCACCGGTTGTGACGTATTTTTAATTTTTGACATTTATTGTTGCCTATCTTTTTATGGCCTTACGATGTCGCAATCACCATCCCACCGCCCCCGTCATAGGCTGCGGTGAGTCTGTTCTTGTACGTCTCCCATCCGCGTATCAGGTATCGCGTAGCTGCGACTCCGTGGGCTTCGTCTTCCCCCTTCTGCTGCGTTGCGAGCACGTCATAAGTCGGACGGGCGGCCGCTCCGAACACGAGCGCCGGGCGCGGCTGTTCGTCGATGACCGTCCGCAGCACGAGAAGCCCGCCCATCGACTCCCAGCCGTACTGCATCCCTTCCTTGTCACATCTCATACAGCGTCGGCCTGCAGGCGACTGAGGCGACGGCAGGAACAGCCGAGACCGCCTGTGTTCCTTGTCGAGCTCCATTGCGAGCTCAGAGTCCTGCGGCACGCTCGATGGTCCCGTGAATAGCCCTGTCGCCTTCGGGAACCCCATCCGCTCATTCTCGGCGACTATCATGTCGGCCCGGTCGGATGAGGCTGTCGCCCTGTCAGTTACAAGCTGGTGGATCACCTGGAACGTGTCGAAATCGTCATGCTTCGGGTCCAGCCGCCCCACGAGCGCCCACACGACCCATGTGTTGACCGGCCCGGCATCAGCCCCTAGTACCAGCCGAAATTGCGACCTAAGCCAACCTGCGGGGGCTGGAACACAAGGCCAGTCGGGGACAAGGTGCAACTTGGCCAGCATCGGGAAGGCGGCATCCTCCAGCTTCGGGAGGTCACAGAGGTATTCCGACGCGAAACTCTCCCAGCTCATCATCGGGTGCTCAAACTTCTGCCACAGGTCCTCGATCCGGTAGTACCCGCGGCCCTTCTTCGCTTTGCATCCGCAGACATCCGAGAACCGGTGCGGCTGATTCATCTGGTCGTACTTCACCATCTCGGCACACTTCTTGTGGGGATTGCCCGGCGTGCATGGGTAGGGGCATTTAATGAGGCACTCGAATATGCACCACTTATAGAGCCTCATGCCGCTCGTCGCCGCATCCGTAATGAGCTGTTGCATGATTCCGTTCGGATTGTGCGCCGTTGAGAACTGTTCGATTGTCGCCGTCACCTTTTTCGAGGACTGGGCGATGGCGACGGCAGCGATATAGATGCGCTTCGTGAACTCGTCCACCTCGTCGAGCATAAGGACCGGCACATGCGGCCCGCGAACGCTCTTCATCGACGCCATGAGAATCTCGATATTGCTCATACCCCGGTATCTCGTCTTCTCCTGCGTCGCCTCGCCGACTACCATGTCCGCGAAGGCCGTGAGGTCGAATCTGCTCACGTTGTCGTACATTTTCTTGGCCTGATCGCTGGACCCCCCGAGTACACGTATCTCGCACGGTGACATAAAATGAGCCTTGAGCCTTGCCGAGATCGCGCCCAGCATCGTCTTCCCGCCGCTCCGGCAGGCCCACACGACACAATCCTTGTGCGGCTCGTACTGGGCTTTTTCCGATTTGCTCCAGCCGTCCGTATTGTCGAAGAAGCTGCCGACAAGGTACGAAGACGGAGAATCATGTCCGACACAGGGTGCCTTTCCCTTCGGATAATGCGGGATGATCGCGCCGCAGTATGTCGCGACGTAGTCGAGGAGCTCAACGGGACTGCCCGGAGTGATCCCTCTGAAATAGCGGTCCTTCTTGCGAAGCTCCTCAATCTCCATCGCTCTCATACTCCATCTGTTCCCGGCGCGCCTTCCAGTACGCGGCGGCTATCATTCTGTCGAGTTTACTTGCTTCAATCTGTATATGCTCACTGGCCTCGCCGTACAGTACGCGCTCGGCCTTAATTGCCTCGGTTCCGTCTCTCGGCGTCGGGACCGTTTCTCCGGTAAGCATCGCCTTCCCGGCCTTCGCCTGTACGAGCCTCAGGTACTGCGCATGGCGATGTAGGCGTTGGGCGGCAGTTTCCTCGGCTTTTTTCTGCGCATTTTCTGCTATTTTTCTTCTATGACCCTCGCGGAGCTTTGTCCAACTTTCCTTAGCCGCCTTTTGCTGGATATAGGTGAATGGGCAACGGTATTTTTTCGACAACACATCTAACGTCAACCCTTCTTCCCCTGCAGGGCTTGTGACATACTCGTGCCGTATAGCCTGCCAGTCGTACTTTGACCTTTTATTATTCCTGGTGCTTTTGTTTCTCATTGACTCTCTTCTCTGGCATCCCGAGATCGGCTTTTAGCTTTCGCGCCATAGCCCGCACCTGTTCATCCGGCACATGCCCGGTCAGGTACCAGGTCGGAAGCTGCTCCTCGGTGTGGTATTCCCGAAGGTAGGGTGATAGGTCGAAATGCTTTGAAATCACCCTTGGGCGTGCCTCCGCCGATATCTTCTCCAGGGCACGATTAAAGCAGATCGCATCGAGGATCTCGTCGCTCTCCTCGGTGGCCCTGATTACGATCAGCTCTTTTAAGTGAGAGAAACTGGTCTCGATCGTCGGCGTATAGAAGACTTCCAGCGTGGGCTTATGGGCTATGTTGGTTGAGGCTATCCTCCTCCAGCTAAAGCCGATATCCACTGGAAGGTAAGCTGCGGGCGTGAGAGCGGATGGCCTGAAGGGTGTCACATGGATGTCGATCCGGACCCGTTTCCCTTTGCACTCGCATGAGTTGATCAATTTGGTGAACTGTCGCCGGTCATCTTCCGTTTCGGTTGGGAACGATCCAATCTGATACAACTTGAGCCAGACCGAACTCCCATTCCACATAATCGACAGCTTCTCGATCGTCTCCTTTATCATCTTGTCAGTGATAGGCTTGTGGAACGCAAGTCTCAACCGCTCGCTGAATCCGTCGATAGCTGTTCTCGTCATACCCTTCAGGTTGCTGTCCTGGAGCAACCTGTCGAACAGCACCTCTTTCGCCGTCCACCCGAGCGCTCCCCGGAACATCTCCTTGTTGCTGGTGAGCCTCTTCCGAGCGAATGAGTAATGGCAAAAAAGACACCTGCGCGGACAGCCGATTTCCATCTCCTGGTATTTGATCGGCTGGGTATCGAGTTCATGGGGATACAGGCCTCCGGCCTGCCCTAGCACCACCTTCTTCACACCATCCTCGAGGGCCATCAAACTCTCATGGGTATAATCCTTTCCCTCGAGAACAGCCTTGACCATGCCTGCGATGAAAGACTCGCATCTCCCGAATACCGCATAATCTATGAGCTCCCGGAGCGGATATACGTTCTGGAGCCCGAATCCGCCGGCAATAACCCTGAATTTCCTCGAACGCCATGAGGGGACCTTCGCCACTGCCCGAAGGAAGTTGTAGGTATCAAAGGAACTGGTAAATGAGGCGAGGATGACCTTGTGCTCATGTGCTGTCGCGGGAGAACAGAAACCGACCTCAATCCCCGCCCTACGCAGACAGTCAATCACCATGTAGGCTCCGATATTGCCCAGCCAGTCGAAGCTGGCGCTTTTCCGGAACCCCTGCTTATCCGGACCGCCGTACACGAGAAAAGCTACTTCAGCCATGGCCTACCACCTGAACCCGCATTTCGGGCATTCGTTATTAGTCTCTGGATCATCATCTCCTGCTCCTGCCTTATCGGTGCCGGCCAAAACATCGCCGTAATACCCCTCGACGAACTTCTCGGTGTCATAGTCGGGGATATCAAAGTCATCCGTAAGGCTCTTTGGGTCTATCTTGAACTCGTTCGCGAACTCGTACAGACCCTCATCCTTTGTCTTTGCATATTGCGAGATCGCACTGAGAATAAGCCGCCCGGCTTGTGCCTTATCTTTGCACTGCGTGAATGACACCGGAAGCTTTCCCCCGGGCAGGCTGTATCCCTCCTTCTGTGTCATCTGCCGGACGGTCCGTAACCTCTGGTGACCATCAAGTATCCCGTATGGCTTCCCGTCTATCACTGCCACTCCGATCGGGAACGCAAAGCCCTCCTTGGCGATGGTTCTCTTGAGTTTCTCGTATCCCCTGACTGACAGCTCTTTGAGCTGCCCCTGGAGCTCCTTGATCTCAGAGAGCGACATAAGAGACTTGCCCTCACAGGTGATACTGATGACTCTCCCGATGTCCCTGCTCATAGTTCCGTCTCTTCGTATACCCAGGCGACCGAAAGAACCGCCCCATGGGTGCTTAGTAATTCACAGCACTTCTCTATCGTCAGGCCCGTTGTCGCGACGTCATCGACCAGAAGCCATCTCCTCGCTCCGGTATCCTTGAGGGTCGGCACCCCCTCCTTGTCCTTCCAGTGCTCCTGCTCTCTGCCCTTCTTGGGGGTCCCCGGCTCGAATGCCAAGACATACTCAGATCCAAGCCTCGATGCGACCTTCTGGGCGATCAGGGCGGCGAAATGCTTCCCTTTCCCGCGGGAATGTCCAGGAGGAGGGCTGGTCACGGTCCAATCTTCGGGACGGCGTAGGAGGAGACTGATCAGCTCCGCCATCTCGCCGGCAACGAAGTCCGCAAAATCCTCATCGCCGGCAGCCTTTGCCGCCTTGATGCGTTCGAGGTCGGCTTCTTTCGTGGCAGTCCGCCATTTCCGCATCGAGAGAAAGGCGCAAGTCCGCTTCTTGTTCACCGTAGGCCGGTATATCAGCCCCCCTGCGTACTTCTGCGCCTCTGGGTCGGCCTGCTTTTTAGCTTCAGCCCGCTCTTCCTCATACCCCTCAAGGTACTCCCCCATATCAAAGTCCGGCAGGTCGAAGTCCGTCTTCAGTTCCTCGGCGTCGATCTTGAAATCAGTTGCGAACTCATATAGCCCCTCGTCTGTCACCTTCCCGAACTGTGAGACGGCGTCGAGTATCTTCCTGCCCGCTTCCGCACGGTTCTTGCACTCGATCCAGCACACGGGGAGCTTCATACAGGGGAGCGCGTAGCCTTCCTTCTCGACCATCTGCTTTACGACCCGGTGCCGCTGATGACCGTCGATAACGCCGCAGGGCTTCTCTTTGATGACCGCGATTCCGATAGGGAAGGAGAACCCACGCTTGACGATCGTGCTTTTCAGGCGCTCGTAATTCTCGACGGAAAGCTCTTTCAGCCCGCCCTGGAGCGCGACGATCTTGTCGAGCGGCATCATCCCGGCGCCTGTGCAGGTGATACGGATGACTTTCCCGGCGTCTTTACTCACAACCCCATCTCCTCACAGTA
>JBAXOY010000050.1:0-20313 GCA_037133055.1 Chlamydiota bacterium | reverse complement strand
GCAGTTCAGAGCAAAAAGAGGCTCTGCAAGCGATTACTCGGACAGGCTCCTAGCCAGTACTGCACCATTTTCCAAATATTAAATCTGCTCTCTGTGACAAAATTCATGTTGACATGTAATGAACATACGTTCATAATACTCTGATACTGGGAGAGATCGATCGTATGCCAAGGCCGCGATGTCTTAGAAGGGTCTGTTGTATACCCGGTGTCACCTACTTCAAGCCAGCGGGCATTCCATTGCGGATACTGGAGGAGGTTGTCGTCACACTCGATGAGGTGGAGGCGCTCCGGCTTGCTGATCTCGATGGGTTATATCAAGAGGATGCGGCAAAGCGTATGCAAATATCACGCCCCACTTTCTCGCGCCTCATCGAGTCGGCGCACAGGAAAGTCGCTGAGGCGCTGGTGAAGGGGAAAGCGCTCCGAATGGAGGGCGGTCCAATACAAATGAAAGGAGGCATCACAATGCCAGGAAGAGATGGAACAGGGCCTGTCGTGAAAGGGCAGGGATTGGGGATGGGCCCGTGCGGATGCGGCCAGAGGAGGCAGTTCGGCCGCGGCAGGGGAGCCGGATGGGGGCGTGGCTCCCGCCGCGGGCCGGCGAGCGGCGAAAAACCGGTTTCGACGGCAGGGGCGGAACAGAAAGAGGAGAAATCAGAGGGGCGGAAGGAATAACCACAGCAGACGGGAGGATGATTGAATTATGAAGATACTTATACCTGTTAAAGAAAACAAGGGTCTCCAGAGCGAGGTCCACAGTCATTTCGGGTCAGCCCCGATGTTTGTTCTTGTCGACGACAAATCCAATGCGGTCGAACTGATCGACAACAGCGGCAAGGTGCATACACCTGGCGCGTGCAATCCGTTCAAGGCGCTGGGCGGGCGCGCGGTGGATGCGGTCATCGTCGGGGGGATCGGGGCCGGGGCGCTCATGGGTTTCCGCAGGGCGGGGATCCGCGTCTTTCACGCGGGCGGAGGGACGGTCGCGGATACGCTCTCCCTGCTCGCGGCGGGCCGCCTTCCTGAGCTGGACCGGCAGGCGTCCTGCGCGGGGCACGACGCGGCGGGAGGGGGGAGCTGCCATCAGTCATGAATGACGGCAGATGCACCCTTTCGCTCAGGCCCATCGGGGTCATACGCTCCCCCTTCACGGAGGCCGCGGGCACTCCGATACAGACCGTGTTCGCCGCGGACGCCCGCGGCTGCGTGGAGATGTATCCGGAGTACAAGGAAGGGTTGCGCGACCTGGCTGGTTTCGAGCGCATCTGGCTGATCTACCTGCTCGACCGCGTCACGGAGGCCCGTCTGCGGGTCATTCCATTCCGTGATATCGTCGAGCGGGGGATCTTCGCGACACGCGCGCCGTGCAGGCCGAACCGCATCGGCCTCTCATGTGTTCGCGTGCTTTCCATAAGGGGGAACAGGATAAGGATCGGAGACGTGGATATTCTCAACGGGACGCCTCTGCTCGACATAAAACCGTATGTCCCGATGGTCGATTCTTTCCCAAAAAGCCGTTATGGCTGGCTTGAAAATGCTCCTGTGAATCGGACCATCGCTGATGACCGCTTTGCGCCTCGGAGAAAAAAGACACGACGATGAGCCCCGTCAGCATAGAAAAACTGCTTCAAAAGGAAATAGCCACGGTTGTTGGCTGTACGGAGCCGGCCCCGATCGCCTATGCGGTGCAGTGCGCGAAGCGCTATTTGAAAAGGCCCTTCGATCCCGACGCGGTCAAGGTAGTACGTAGATTGTCCCCGGAAATGCTTCGCAACGCTTCCACCGCGGTTGTTCCGATATTCAATAGAAAAGGAATCAAAGCGGCGGTGACGGCCGGCCTGCTTTCCTCCTCAACTGACTTAAATCTTTTCGCGAGCCTGAAGGTTCCGCGCGCGCACCCCTTGCTCACCCGTCGCTTATGGCTGTCGGTTGTCCCCTCCAGGAAGCACGGGATTTATATCCGGGCCGTGCTTATAACCCCCGGCGAGACCGTGACGGTTACCGTCAAGGGGCGCCATGATTCCATTACTGCAATCACACGAAACGGGGGAAGCGTGTATCGCAAAAGCCGACAGCGGATTCCAAGGCTGAAGGGGCTGAAGGAAATTACGGCGATAGTTAATAGGCGCACAACGCGCCTTGAATCGATCGCCGGGGATTTCATCATGGATCAAGTGAAAGGTGATCCTGGAAATCCCCTCTCAGACAGTGTCGCAGGACTCATCACAAAAAGAATGAGCGGCCGACCCCTTCCGGTCGTCACGATAACGGGTTCGGGGAACCAGGGTATTTTTCTCGGTGTCCCGCTGTGTGCCCTCTATCGGAAACTAGGTCGCCGGGCATTACCCGCCGTCCTTTTCTCGCTCCTGACCCAGATCTATTTAAGCCAAATCCGCCAAAGAATCTCCGACAAATGCGGTTTGGCGACCAAATCGGCGCCTTCTCTTGCCGCCGGCCTCGCATATGCACAGGGGGAGAACATTCCAGCCATCACGCGTAGTATGACAACGGTATATGAGCGCCTGAAGAAAATGCCATGTCACGGCGCAAAATCGAGCTGCGGCGTCAAAGCCTCTCATGCCCTCCGTTGTGTGCTCTCGGCGGCGAGTGATCCTGTCGGGGCAAGGAAAAGTAATGCGGGCTTATCAAGGCTCGAATGAAGGATAAGATGCACAAGACAGTATCGAGTGCCGGGTGATCCCCCATGCGCTATTCTCAGAAAATAATCGACCAGAATCATGCGCGCCTCCAGGAGAGGGATGAACTCTTCCGGCAATATGGCTATGACTTTGATAAAAGCATTCAATTTGTGCTCTCGACTATTTTGCCCCTCGCTGGCGCCATACTGGAGATCGGCACGGGGAATGGCCGGTTTCTAAGCGCCCTGGCTACGGAAGTTCCTTTTGTTACCACGGTGGATGTCGATCCTTCCGAACAACGCTTTGCCCGTCTAAACGCTGCATGGAGGGGAGTCAGCCGGAAAATCAAATTTCTGGTTCAAAACGCCGAACGCTTGGCATTCCGCAATGGTTCTTTTGATGCGGTGGTATCCATGAACGCCCTTCATCACTTTTGCACGCCGATTACGGCAGTGCATGAAATGGTGCGGGTACTCAGGCCGGGCGGGAGAATCATGCTCAGCGATCTGGATCGCTCCGGATACCGTATTTTCGACAGAGTATTTGCCTCGGAGGGGCGCACTCACACACGGTTCCATTATCAATTCAAGGACCTGGCCGACTGTCTGCGGATGCAAGGGCACAGAACCCGGCGATACAGAGGAGAACATCAGGAGCTATTGATCGCCGAACACTGCTCTCCATGATGAATGACGTTCCGAGACATCACGCTCAACTATATGGGCTAAAACGGCACGTTGGACGATTTTGAATTAAAATGAAAGAACTAATTGCGGCACTATCAATAGTGGCCAATATAGTGTTAGCCGGGGGGAAAGTTGCCATCGGCATATTGTCCAACTCAGCCGCTGTCTTGGCTGAGGGTATTCATTCCTTTATGGATGTTATTTCTTCAGCGATCGGCTACATCGGAATCAAAATATCCGGAAAGCCGGAAGACCAAAAACACCCGTACGGTCATTATAAATTTGAGGTTCTTGCTGGTTTCTTTATCACGCTAATTATATTTGTGACAGGAGCGGGGATTATTTTCAGGGCATGTCAGAACCCCGTACATCCTTCTTCGTTCAAAATCCGGAAATTGGCTTTTGGAGTAATGATTATTTCGGCGCTGGTCAACGAAGTAATGGCGCGTGTTAAAATCCATTTTGGGAAAAAAGAAAATTCAATGGCCCTGCTTTCCGATGGTTTTCATTCAAGAGTAGATGTGTATGCCTCGGTCGCAGTGTGTATCGATATATTTCTATCCAAATATTGGATCGGTGTTGATTCTTTGCTTGCCCTGTTTAAGGGTTCTGCCATCACTGCCAATTTAGAAATAACACTGCCAAGCACTTTAAAAGTGGAAGAAGCGACTAAAATATCTGATAGTTTAAGAGAAAAACTGATGAAAGAGGTTAATCATCTTTCTTATGTTGCTATCCAAATTAATAGTCATGAAGTGGCAACTGGATTTTACAGACCTGCTATTGGCCGGGGCTATGGTTGGCAAAGGCAAGGCAGAGCTAAGGGTGAGGTAGGGGAGACAGTCGGACAGGGTTCCGGTGGTTATTGTGTCTGTTCCAAATGCGGCTATAAGATCCCTCATCAGCGCGGAACACCTTGTTCCACGCTTCAATGTCCAGATTGTAAAGTTAACTTAGAGAGAAAGAGATATGCCCAGACCGAGACTGTGTAGAAAAGTATTCAGGGTAATTTTATGTCCGAGCCAAGGATGACCATCCAACTGATTCGTGGTTACGATATGAAGCTCGCTACCCCCGACTGTCTCCCGAACGCCGAACACTATCGCGCGAGCGTCACCCTCCGTGAAGAAATCACCGAGGCGCTCCCCTACCTGAATGCCGAGCTCGAAGGCGCTGAGTATCATCACGACACAAAGGTCCTGCTGTGGAACAGCGGCGGCAAGAAGTATGCGTTCAGGCCGCGTGAGATTGCGATTGCTCCTGTTCATGACAGGGAGGAAGCGGAGAAATTGGTGCTAAGCATTGTGCACACCGTCAATGAGATTTGGACTCGCAAAGACAATATAATACCCAGCTTCGAAGGCAAGAAGCCCCTTCCCAATGTATTGGATATTTACAAGCTTTTACCTCGAACAAATTGCCGGGAATGCGGATACCTGTCTTGCATGGCTTTTGCGGCTGCCTTGAGAAGCGACCCTTTGAAAGTATCACTCTGTTCCTATTATAAGTGAGAATTCGAAAAATGGGTAAGTGGGACTGCACCACAGCTCTTGCGCCAGGCGAATGGTTGGCATACACTGAAATCCTGTCCGACCGATGAACGGAGAAAGGGCGCCGGACCTTAAACCCGCGGACACGCCCATGGACATCAGAAAACGGACAGCCCTTGTCGCGACGATCGTCAACAGCTGTCGCGCATGACTGCGCGCGGAGTCCCTGCAATGAGCATCGCGATCGACATACACGACCTCTCGGTCCGCTTCAGGGAACGCGGCCACACGGTCGAGGCGCTGTGCGGCGTCACCCTGAGCGTCAATGCGGGCGAGGTGTTCGGTTTTCTCGGGCCCAATGGCTCGGGGAAAACAACCGCCATACTCGTGCTGCTCGGCTTTGTCATGCCGGATGAGGGGGAGGCCCGCATCCTCGGCGAGAATGTACGCAATCCCATTGCGCGCGAGCGCATCGGCTACCTGCCGGAAAAGGCTGAGACCTATCCCTTTTTGACGGGGAGGGAGCTTCTCCGCATGGCGGGGGGACTGTTCAAGATGCCGCGGGCGGCATTGAAAAAGAGGATCGAAGAACTCCTCGATCAGGTCTATCTATCCGAGGCGGCGGATCGGAGAATCGCGACCTATTCGCGGGGCATGCTGCAGCGCATCGGGCTGGCCCAGGCGCTGATCAACGATCCTGACCTCCTCGTCCTGGATGAGCCGACCGGCGGAATGGACTCGCTCGGGCGCATGGAGATACGGAAGATTATCGCCGCCCTCCGCGCCCGCGGAAAAACCGTCTTTTTCTCGTCTCATGAGCTCTCCGAAGTGGAACTCGTGTGCGATCATATCGCCATCATCAAGGACGGGCGCATCGCCGCGAGGGGAGCGGTGTCGGAGCTCGTCCCCGCGGCGGAATCACTCGAACAGTACTTCCTGAGAACGGTCATGAGGTCGGGTACACGCACGGGAGGCGCCGTATGAGACGGGTGCTGACTATCGCAGTGACTGTCTGGCGTGAACTGCTCAGGCGCAAGGAGATTTATGTGTTGCTGATCATGCTCGCCGCAATGCTGTACGCCCTGCTCTCGGTGAATATCTTCGGCCTGGGGACCACCGCGCGCTATATCATGGACCTCGGCCTCCTCATGGCGTGTTTTTTCACGCTCGTGCTGACGGTGACCATCAGCTCCCGCCAGTTGCCCGACGAGGAGAAGATGGGGACCATCTATCCGTTGCTTGCAAAGCCGTTGACTCGCGTGGAACTGCTGCTCGGGAAATGGCTGGGGGCATGGTCGATCATCTCCTGCGCGAGCGCGGTCTTCTACCTCCTTGTCGCGTTGGTGGTGCGGGCATACGGGGGTTCGTTCGAATGGCGGACCCTCGCCCAGGGGTGGGTCGTGCATCTCTCCGGCCTGGGGGCGCTCGCCGCGATGGGGATCGCCTTTTCGACCCGCATGACCTACGGGGCCGCGGCGAGCATGAGTTACGTGGTAATCGCCTCTTCGTTCTGCATGCTTCCGCGCATCCCGGAGATGCTCGTCGGATTGAAAGGCGCCCGTGCGACGGTTCTGTCGGCGGTCTATTATCTCTTCCCGCACTTTGAGCTTTTCGACATGCGCCTGCGGATTGTCCATGAGTGGGGCATGGTACCCTGGACCAGTTTCACGATCCTTCTCTCCTATGGCGCGGTGCTTACCGCGCTCTTTCTTTTTGTCTCGTGGCTTGGGTACCGCCGAAAACATTTCCAGAGGGGCGCCGCGTTGTGAACACGATACCTGCGAGATTCCCAATTGTGGCCGCGGGAGTCCTCGCCTCGCTGGCCGCGCTGTCTTTTTCCCTTGCCTGTCGGCTGACGACCGATCCCTCGTTTACCCCTCCTGCCTCGACGTCCCTGCTCGGGCGGCTGCTCGGAGAAAGCCGCCGGGCTATCGGCGACGACCTTTTCGAACAGGCCGAACGGTATTTCCACCGCGGTGTCGGGCACTCCAGGAAGGCGGTGTCCATGGGGTTCTTCCAGCGCCTATCGGACGAGGTCCAGCCCCGCGTCCCGGAGCACCTGGCGGGCGGCGATATCTACGAGATGATGCCTTGGCTGCGTTTCGCGACCCGGATGGACCCCCACAACGTGGATGCCTATCTGGGCGCCGCCTTCTGGGTCGCAGCACAAGATGACGGACACCAGCAGCACGCCCTGGATATCCTCTCGGAGGCCCAGAGGAACAACCCCGATGACTATCGCATCCCCCTGGAGCGCGCGCAACTCCTTATCCACCACGGGGAATTGCACAAGGCGGCGCGGGCGGTCGACCTCGCCCTCGTGATGTGGGAAAACACCCGTGGAGTCGATCCCGGACAGAAACGGCTCGATCGGGCGGCGCTGCTGAATTACCGGGGGTTCCTCCATGAGCTGGACGGGCGTCCGGCGGAGGCGCTCGTGTGCTACCGGGAGCATCTGAGCATAAGACCCGAGGCGGACGGCGTGCGACAGATAGTGCAAGGCATCGAGCAGGGACGACGTTCGCGCGCCGACGCTGAGAGGGTCCTGGGAGCTTTCATGAAAAAGAAGATCACGCCGGATGAGTACTGCCATCACGACGATGACCACCCGCACGACCATGAGACCGCGCATTCGCCCCTTGACCTATCCGGGCACTGAGGACGATGTTTAGGCCGGATTTGTTGGAGGGGCAAAGGTGAGGAGAGAGTAATGGTTCACTATTCGTTGTGGCAAAAACGGTTGCTGTATCGTTTCTCCCGAGCGCTGTCCCGATATGGAGCATCCCGGCCATCAAGTCTGTGGCGGGAATCGGTGGTAATTAATTTATAACTGGCTTGGCAAAAGCATGTTGTAAAAATCGTCTTGGAGGGTTTGCCTTTCGGCATGAAGTATGCTTTACTGAAGAGTAGAACTGAAAGGAGGCGTGTGATGAAGAGAATGATCGGTATCGTGCTCGGCCTGACGATGTTCATCGCAACGGGAACGGCTCTTGCGGCCGGCCCGGGTCATGGCGGCGGCGGGGGCGGCTATCGCGGCGGCGGCGGGGGCGGGTACCATGGTGGCGGGGGCGGCTATCGCGGCGGAGGAGGCCCCTATCACGGCGGCGGCTGGGGCGGCCACGGCGGGGGCCGCGGCTACGGATGGGGCGGCGGCTACGGCGGTTGGGGCCGCGGCTACGGATGGGGCGGCGGCTACGGCGGCTGGGGCCGCGGCTACGGATGGGGCGGCGGCTACGGCGGCTGGGGCCGTGGATACGGCTGGGGCGGTTACGGCGGCTGGGGCCGTGGATACGGTTGGGGCGGCGGCGCATGGCCCTATGTAGCCGCGTCCGCCATCAATGCCGGCGTCGCGGCGTACGCAATCAACCAGGGCTACGGGGCCTATTCTCCCGGCTATTATGGCCCGTCCTACTATGCGCCGACGTATTATGCTCCGACCTACTACTCCGCCCCGGCATATTCTTCCGGGCTCCCGTGCTACGCGCCGCCGGTCAGCTATCAGCCGATGGGCTCCACGATGATGAGCGACACGGTCACCGTGGTGGAATAGTCCTGACTCGTGAGAGAATGCCCCGGGGGTGGACCGGCAGGTCCTCCCCCCGGGTTTGCATTCCGTCTCTCTTCCGGAGGCCCCGCGCGGCCCTTATTCGGGCCACCTCGGTGAAATGGGTAGAGTATACTCCGGCAGGTGTACAGACCTTCTTTGCATGTCTTTGACATGGGCGGGAATCATCGTCTGGAAAGGACAAGGATCATGACCACGGCACGCACGCTTCTCCTCGCACTTCTCATTTGTTCTGTCCCTGCCGCGGGAGGGACAGAGGGCCTCGGCCGCCTGAGCCGGAACCCGTACGCCCCGGACTCGACGAGCAATCCCGTCGGCCCGTACGGGAGTTCGGTCTCCCCCTCCAGTATCAACAACCCGGTGGGGCGGTACGGCAGTCCCGTGAGCCCGTATTCGGCGACGAACCCGCTCTCGAGCAGCGCCCCAAAACTCTACGACGGCGGGGGGAACTACCGCGGCCGGCTCAGCACGAACACGCTTGACCCCGACTCAACCTCGAACCCGGTCGGAAGATACGGCAGCCCCGTCTCTCCCGACAGCATCAACAACCCCGTCGGTGCCGGCAGCCGGTTCCGCACGGATAGCCCGAACAACCCCTACGGCCGCGGCTGGCGCATCGAGGGGGCGAAATAATCGGTCGGTCGTCCGCGCCGCGAATAACCGCGATCATTCCCGCGACCCGCCCGCCTGTATGCATGACACATATTCCGCAGGCCGCCCCTCATCCACACAAAACAGCAGAGAACCCTTATTTTTGGAGCCCCTTCCGATACTCGTTCGCCGGCACGCCCCTGGGGCCGTATCTCAGATTGCCGTAGGAGTCGTACCAGGGCATGCTGTCGCTCGAGTGGTAGTACGGTTCCGTCCCCGGCTTGTAGGTCTTGGTGTCGGTCGCCTCAGGCCCGTGCCTCAGCCTGCCCTGCGAGTCGTACCAGTCCGATTTCTCGCTTGAATAATAGTACGGCTCCTTGCCCGGCGGATAGTCCTTCATCGGCGCGTCCTTGTAGCCGTGCTGGAGACGGCCGTAGGAATCGTACCAAGGGGCGGTTTCCGAGGAATGCCAGTAGGGCTCGGACGAGCCCCGCTGCTGCTGCGCAGTGTGCGACGCCCCCTTTTCAGCCGCGCACGCAGAGGACGCGGCAGCGAGCACGGCGGCAACGCAGAGCATCCTCATCATCCCTCGCCTCGGCGGCGCGCTCCCGCCCCGGACGTTGGAAAAGAAGGCGCACAGGTTCTCTACCGCAACCGGCCCCGGATTCAGGAACCATTATGCCGATATAACCCCAATCACGCAGGAGATCTTGGTCAACTCGCTGTGCGCGGTCACGAAAACCGCCAATCGGGATATGTCTTAGCGCGCATCGCGGACCGACCGGCGGCGGAAGCCGCAGATGTTGGCTATTCTTCAGTCCGGCAGGTCGTCCAATGTGACGAAGTGGCCCTCCCGCATCTCTTTCCTTGCCTTTGCGATTCTCCGCAGGAACGCTTCGTCGTGCTCCATCCGGTAGTCAAACCAGTCGTCCTCATCCTGGAAACCAATCACGACGGCGGCAGGCTTACCGTGTCGAGTAATGACGACCTCACCCTTTTCGGCTTCCCGGATGATGCTGCAGATATCGTTCTTCGCTTCGGTCATTGTGTGCGTCTTCATTCTGGCACCCCATGTTCTCTGAGCCAATCGGCTGCGTGTGACTTCAACACAAAACCCAACACCTCAACGCGCTTCTCCTTGTCGTTCACGTCGTAGTAAATGCGCATTTCGTCAACGCGCAAGCGGTACTGGGGCCGACGAAGCCCGCGGAATCGTTTGATCCGGTTTTTGCTCTCCGTTCGGGGCGCTGCCTCCAAGTGTCGACGCATCGCCGGCTTCAGGGCAGCGCGCCAGCGCGCGTTCAGCTTGTTGAACTGCTCCTGGGCACTTCGTGCAATCGCAACGACGTATCGCATTGTAGGAAGAGTATAGCCAGATTATCCGGAGATGTCAAGCCTCTGTTGGGGTAACAGTTTGTTGTGAATCCGCTTCACCCATTTTGCCGATCTTCGGTCTTTCAACATCTGTTCGAAAATAGTTTGTAATAAAATCCCGTTTTTCCCGACTAATAGGGTGAACACGGATAGATCCGCAAGCGGGTTGCCTGCCCCGGTACGGCGGAAAGGGGCAGATGGAGGCCTGGGAAGCGGGGGAGGCGACGGGGCACGGAGGCATGCCGGCCGTTCGACCGGCGGAGGAGCACGCGTCCGCGCAGCGGGGAGCGGGGTGGTCCCCGCGCGCGGAAGGGCAACCACAGGAGGAGGGGGTATATGGTCAGAACACCGTGTGCAGAGATCGTGTGCATCATAGACCGGTCCGGCTCGATGGATGCGATCAGGTCGGACGCCGTCGGGGGCTTCAACAGATTTCTTGAGGAGCAGAAGAAGCTGCCGGGGGACGCGCGGCTCACGCTCGTCCTTTTCAACCACGAGTACGGGCTCGTTGCCGACGGGGCGCCGCTCTCGATGATACAGCCGTTGAGCGATGAGACATACGTCCCCTCGGGGACGACGGCGCTTCTCGACGCGGTCGGGAGGACGCTCGACGCCGTGCGGGCGAGGATCGACGGAATGGCGGCGGCAGAGCGGCCGGACAGGGTCATCGTCTCGATCCTCACGGACGGGCTGGAGAACGCGAGCCGCGACTACACCTACGAGCGGATCGGCAGGATGATCGCGGAGTGCAGGAAGAAGCGGGGGTGGGATTTCGTCTTCCTCGCGGCGAACCAGGACGCGTTCGCCACGGGGCGCGCGCTTTCCATCGCGGAGAAGGACGTGGTCCAGTTCGCGGCGACCTCCGAGGGGATCCAGGAAGCGTGCTATTCGATAAACGCGATGGTGACCGAATCGCGGACGAAAATGAGGCGAAGGCGAGGTAATCGGCAGTAGAGGAAAGGCATGGCAGGGGGAAGAATCGGCCCGCTACGCCGGCGCGGAGAGGGCCTTCGCGATGCTGATGAGGGGGAATTCACGCTCGGCGTCCTCGCCGGGGACGCGCGCGTAGAGACTGCCGTTTACGACCCTCACCGGATCGACGGTCTTTTTCGTGAACACGCATGAATCGCGGTTGTAGAGGAAGATGTGCACGGGCCAGCCGCGCCTGATCGCACACTCAAGTGCGCCCTCGAGCCTTTTGTACGCTTCGCCCCGGCCCCAGGTGAAATCGGTGCGCACGGGAGCGAGGTCGCCGAGGGTGAGGCGGGCCTTCTCTTCACGGAAGCGCGAGATGATCGCGTCGAGGAGCTCGACCGTGGCGTAGACGTCCTCCAGCGCGCGATGCGTCCCCTGGTGGGGGAGGTCGAGGTGGCGGGCCATGCACATCAGGCAGTGGCACTTCATCTCGGGCCATGCCCGGCGGCTCAGCTCGATCGTGTCGATCGCCCAGTTGTCGAGGACCGGGCGGCCAAGCGCGCGGAGCGCCGTGTGGAGGAAGGTCATGTCAAATTTGACGTTGTGGGCGGCGATCACCGAGCCGCCGATGAAGGCGAGGACATCGTCGATACGCTCCCCCATCGGGCGTGCCCCCCCGAGCTGCTCCGGGGAGATCTTATGCACAGCGAGGGCTTCGGGGGAGAGGATGTGGGTGGGGCGGATCAGGGTCTCGAATGTCTCGGAGATCTTGCCGCGGGCCCCGTAGCGGGCCATGCCGATCTCGATGATCTGGTGCCCCTCCTCCGGGTTGAGGCCGGTGGTCTCGGTGTCGAGCACCGTGAACTCGATCTCGTCGATCGGCGTGTTGCGAGTATAGGCAGGGGTGTGCAAAGGGTCCATGCGGAATATTCTATATCCGCTGCGGGAAAAGGGAAGGGGGAAATGTCATGCCGGAAACACCGTGCCCAGAGGCATGAGCCGGGATGCATAGACCTTGCATCACAGGCCCCGAAACAACTCGGGCCTCGTCGGAAGCTTCCCTTCGATGGCGAGATCGAGCGTGCGCGTCAGCGCGGCCTTGTCGGCGGGGAATCTCCCCTCGAGGGAGAGGTAATTCGACGCGTGGTCGGACCTGAACACGGTCTTCTCGAGCTCGAGCCCCGCGATGATGTCCCGGGCCTCGCGGAGGAGCGCCCGGGAGTCGAGCTCGTGGAACGCTCCGCGGCGCGCCTCCTCCCACAGCGGCGTGCCGGGGATGAGCATGAGGGAGAGGAATGACAGGTACCTCGGCTGCATCCGGTTGAGGGCGCGTATCGTCTCGCGGACATGCTCCGCGGAATTTTCCCTGCCGCCGAGCCCGAGGAGGACGATGACCGAGGACCTGATCCCCGCGCCGGCGGCTTTCCGCACCGCGTCGACCATCTCCCCGACGGTCGCGCGCTTCCGGCACCGGTCGAGTATCGCCTGGCTTCCGCTCTCGAGTCCCATGTAGATGAGCGTGAGTTTTCGGTCGTGGAGCTCGCGGAGCTCGTTATCGCCCCTCCGCGCGACCTGGTACCCGTTCGCGTAGCTCGAGACCCGGGCGAGCATCGGAAATGCCGCGGCGAGCC
The DNA here is from genome assembly GCA_037133055.1 of Chlamydiota bacterium. GTDB lineage: Bacteria > Auribacterota > Tritonobacteria > UBA1439 > UBA1439 > UBA1439. Next base: position 7,420 of record JBAXOY010000050.1, on the reverse strand, counting down.
TCGCGAGGATCGGCACGAGCCGCGCGTTCGAGAGCGCGAGGGCGTCGCCGTCCATGAGAAACACCCGCCGGACGCCGGGCTCCCGCGCGCGCTCCTCCTCGATATCGGAGAAGATCTCTTCCGGGGGCTTCGCCCTGAACGGCTTCCCCGTATAGGCGCCGCAGAACGTGCACCTGTTCGCGGAGCACCCCGTCGTGACCTGGAGCAAAAAGCTCCCGGCCTCGGCGGGCGGCCGTATCGCGGGTTCGATGACGGGCACTGGATCGCCTCCGGGGTGAGTTGGGCGCGGCCCCATTGTAGCCGATTATGTCGGCGGCGGGCCACCGCGATGTCGGGGGGGGGACTCTGTCGGGTGTTCCACTTCTAATAGGTCCTATAGGCCCCATGGGTCCTATCTCTTGTGCTGGCCCGAATCCCCTCGGGCACACGGGCCTGAATCCTATGGCGCTGCGGGGATGAAATGCGCTAGCATTGACGACAGTGCGGCCTTGCGCACAGCCGGGGAGTGAGACCATGACCCCACGATCGTCCGTGACATCCGCGGCGCCCCTCCACAGGTTCATCCCGCTGGCGGCCGTGGCCGTCCTGTTCGCCGCGCGGTGCGCGCTTTCCGCGCCCGCCCCGGGCGGAGAGGCCGCGGAATGGCACACGCTTCTCTCCAGGGGCCGGGAGCAGCTCGACCTGAACGCGGCGATTATCGATGCCATGGCGCGCGAGCTCCCGGGGGTCTACCCGGGCGTGCGGCAGCACCTCGCCGGGGTCGAGCTGCGCTTCCAGCGGCTGATGGCGATTCAGCTCGCGCGGCATACCACCCCCTTTTCCATCATCGACATGCGTGAGCAGGTCCGGTCGATCGAAGCCCGGATCGCCGGTATCGCATCGCCGCTTGAGAAGAGAAAGAAAGCCCTCGACGCCGTGGAGAAGTTCAATTTCCACATCGCGGAGGGCATGGGCGTGTTGAGGGAGCAGGGGCTCGCCGAAACCACCCTGCCCCAGGCCGTGGCGTCAGAGCTCGGTGATTTCGGCCGCAGGAACGGGGAAATCTGCGCGCGCGCCGCGTCCCTCAACAGGGAGCTTGAACTCCGCCTCCAGGCGGCGGACGGACTGCGGGAGAAGGTTAATAGATTCCGGGACCTCGTCGAATCGAAAGATGACGGGGTGCTTCGCGGCTACTACCTCGAGGCAGTCCCGGATCTTTTCTCGGGCGATGGCTGGCGCGCCGCGTGGGGGACATTCAGGGTGTGGGCGCGGACCTTCACCGCGACGTGCCTGGCGATAGACCAGTCCGACGACTCCATCTGGGCGCGCGTCGCCGCCCGGGCCGTCGTCGCCGCCCTCGTCCTCCTCTTCGCCGCGCGGATGGCCCTGCGGCGTCTCGAGGCCCGGGTCGGCGTCCCGGGCCTTGCCCGTTCCCTGTTCCCCGCCATCGCGTGGCTCGCGGGGGGGGCGGCGCTCTGCATCGGCGTCGGCATGCCCGGGTTCATCCGGTCCGGGCTCGTCTTCGCGGCGGTGTGGCTGCTCCTGATCCGCGGGGGCATCTCTCTCGGCGGGAGGCTCGAAAACGCCGCCTCCGACGCCCGGCCGGCCGGGCGCTGGCTGATCATGCCCCTCTGGGCCGTCGCTGCCGCCGGGAACACCCTGCAGGCCCTCAACCTGCACATCGAGAGCATCAGCGTCCTCTGGTGCGCGGCGCTCCTCCCCGCCTGGTTGTGGGCTGCGGCAATCCCGGCCCCGCCCGGATCCCCCGTCCGCCCGGCGCGTCAGGCGCTTCTCTGGTTCATCCCCCTTCTCCTCCTGTGCGCGCTCCTCGGATGGGTGAACATCGCCGTGTTCGCCGCGACGGTGGTCCTGGCGGTCTCGGCCTCGGCAGTCCTCGCCGCGGGCATCTCCGCGGCGACGGAAAAAATCCCGCCCGCAGCCGATGCGCTGAGCGCGCGGCACCTCGCGCTCCGAATTGTCCGGGAGACAGTGAACTACCCGAACGTCCTCATCCTTTCCCTGTTCGCTTCCCTGGCGGGCTACCTCGCGTACCTGGGCGGCGGGGCGCTCCTCCGCGCGATCTTCTCAGTGAAGATGGGGTGGCGGCACTTCTCCCTGCACCTCGTCGGCGTACCGATGATCGTCGCGGGGTTCTTCCTGACGCGCTCGGTCGTCGGCGTCGTGAGCGAGCTCATCCCGGCCATCCGGTTCCGGGACGAGGAGGCGAAGGAGGGGGATGTCCTCTCGCTCCAGGCGCTCAGCCGCTACCTCATCTGGTTCGTCTACGCCGGGGCCGCGCTCACGCTCGCGGGGTTTACCATGAGCAACCTCGCGTTGATCGCGGGGGGGCTCTCGGTGGGGATCGGGTTCGGGATGCAGGTCATCGTCAACAACTTCATCAGCGGCTTGATCCTCCTCCTCGGCCGGGAGATCCAGCCCGGCGACATGATCGAGCGGGACGGGGCGTTCAGCAGGGTCGAGCGGGTGACGATACGGAACACGATCCTCAAAACCTACGCGGGAAAGACGATCATCGTCCCCAACTCGGAGTTCGTCTCGAAGAGCTTCGCGAACTGGACCTACCTCGACCCGCGGGTCCGGGCTGAGGTCCCCGTCAAGGTGGACGGAAAGGCCGACAGCCGCAGGGTCGAGGAGCTGCTCCTCGGGGTCGCCCTCGCCAACCCGCGCGTGCTCCGCGCCCCGCACCCCACGGTGCGGCTCGAGAACTTCGGGGGCGGCAAGCTCGAGTTCTCCCTGCGGGTATGGTTGTCGAACCCGGCCGACTGGAAGACGGTCTCCGAGCTGCGCCACGAGCTGGACCGGGCGCTCAAGGCGGACGGGATCGCGATAGTGTGAGGAGCGGGCCCGTCGCCCACCGGGAGGGGGATGACGGAAGCGTATGCGTGACGGCCCCCGCTACTGCTCCATCCCCGGCCCGAACCATTTCGCGTGGAGTTCCCGGTACGTCCCGTCTGCGTCAAATTTCAAGATGGCGCGGTTGATCTCCTCGCGCAGGGGGCTTGCCGTGGGGAGGGCGATCCCGTAGTTCTCCACCCTGAAGACGGGCCCGACGACCTTCAGTTCATGGTTTGCGCTCCGCGCGGCGAGGTACATGAGGACGGGCGAGTCGTAGACGACCGCGTCCGCCTGCCCGATCTGAAGAGCCCGGCACGCCTCCGCGATGGTGTCGAACCCGGCCGCGGGGATCAACGCCGCGACCAGGTAATCCGACGCCGTGCTCCCCTTGACCGTCGCGACCCTTTTTCCGGGAAGGTCCGACGGGCCGGTGATGGCCCCCCTGAGTTCCCTGAGGGTGAGGTGCGTGGTCACGCTCGCCGTGAGGTAGGTGAATATGAGGCACCCGCCGACCATCCAGATCATGCCGAACAGGCGCCCCGGCACCCCGCGCGGGGCCTTGTCGCCGTACCCGACCGTGGTCGCGGTCTGCGCCGACCACCAGAGCGAATCCCAGATGCCGCGGAGATAGCCGGGAGGAAACTCGGGATTCCGCCGGCGTTCGCAGAGCCAGACGATGTGGGCGGAGAGGAGCATGAAGGCGACGAGCACGCCGATGATGAGGAGGAAGCTGTTCCGCTGTGAGCGCACCACCTCGAAGAACGTCGGGAAGAAACACTCGATCGGGGAGGACGAGCGCCGCAGGACCATGACCTGGAGCCCGGCCCTGAAGAACGGGTGGCTGAAATCCATGAGCTGCTCGCGATCGGCGGAAATGCCGATGCCGCCGATGCCCGCGTCCGCCTGTTTTCGCCACACCTTGTCGAGGAGGGCGGTGATGGTGCCGGCGTCCTCCAGCGTGTAAGTGCGCCCGATCTCCTTCGCGAGCTTGTCCCAAAGGTCGATCGCGAACCCTTTGTACTGCCCGCCTTCCCGGATGACAAACGGCTCGAATGTCCGCGTCACGACGTGGAGCGGCTTTTTCTCCACGAACGCGAGTTCGGCGTGCAGGCGGAGGGGGCCGGCGAGAAAGGCGGCGGCCAGGATCATGGAACAGGCTGCGGGGGATGGACGGAGGAGGCGCAATATCTTCATCGTGCAATGAAGTATACACTATGAGCCGGATCGCCCGACACGCAATTCGAGTGCCTCCCGAGTGACATTCTCTGCCACCCTGCAGGGCGGCCTTCAGGCCGCCTGCCTTCTCTTGTTCTCTCTCGAGGGTTGGGCCGACAGCCCTGCTCAATAATCCGCATTCATAGCGGACTCGGGTCTGCCCCTTCCGGCATAGAGTCTCCGCGGGGAGCCCATGCGGGGGGATAATTCCTCGCTGTGGTCGAATCCGCGCGGATCCGCGCAATCCGCGGCAAAACGTGTAACCATATTTCAGGGGGAGTCCATTCTTGCCGCGTGTCCATGGTGATGCTAGCATCACACGGAAGAACGGCGGCGTGCACGTGCTTTCCGGGTTGGCCGCATCAGGAGGCATCAATGACCCGGGCCCTTCTGCCGGCGCACGAGGTGCTATCGAGGTGCCATCTCCATGAGCGGTGACGGGAACAGGGGTTTCGTCGCCGGGATGCGGCAGGTGTTCGAGGTCTTCTCAAAGGAGGCCTCTCTCTTCAGGGGGCGGCTTCCGCTCTGGGGCGCGGCCGCGCTCATCGCCTTTATCCCCTCCCTTTATACGGTGATCTACGTCGGCGCGATATGGGACCCGTATGGGAACGTGAACCGCCTCCCCGCTGGGCTCGTAAACCTCGACGAGGGCACGACGTTCAGGGGGAGGGACTACGACCTCGGGAGGAAGCTTGTCGGGGAGCTCGAAGGGAAGCGGTCCCTCAAATTCACCTTCTATCCCGGCGAGAGGGAGGCGGAGGCGGCGGTCAGGGCGGGCGCGGACTATTTCGCGCTCGTGGTCCCGCGTGATTTCAGCGCGAAGGCGCTCGCCGGCGCCGGGCCCGCCGCGCTCACGCTCATCACTTCGCAGGGGACGAGCTTCGTCGCGAGCCTCATCGCGGAAAGGTTCGCGGGCACGGTCAAAGACAATCTCAACCGCACGCTCGGCGTAGAGCGGTGGCGGGTGGTGCTCTCCTCGGGTCGCGACGCGCGGAGCGCCGCCGTCAAAATGAGGGACGGGGCGGGAAGGGCCCTCGATGGATCCGGGAGGCTCCGCGGGGGGATCGAGAGGGCCGCTGGCGGGGCGCGCGCGATCGCCGACAACCAGAAGAAGCTGGCGGGCGGGCTCGGCGGGGTCGACGCGAAGAAGCTCGTCGAGTCGGGGCGGATGCTCCACGGAAACACTTCGAAGCTCGCCTCGGGCCTCTCGAAGCGGCCGCTCTTCGACAGGGTCACCGGGCTGCCCCGCGCTTCAGACCTCGACCGGTTGGCGAAGGGCGCGGCGGAATACCAGGACGCGATCGAGCGGCTCGGGGAGGGGATCGGCAGGGCGTCGGAGGGGGCGGGCCGGCTCGCCGAAAAAGAGGAGGAACTCGCGCGGGGAATGGACGCGCTCCGCGAAGGAAGCGCCGCTCTCGAAAAGGGGCTCGCGGCGCTTCACGAGGGGCTCGGGGAATTCGCCGCCGCGCTGCCGGAAGGCGGATCCAACCCCGAGGGCCTCGCCGAGTCCGTGACAATCCGGAGGGACGAGTGCGCCCCCGTCTCCGCGAACGGGCCCGCGTTCGCACCGTACTTCATGGCGCTCTCGCTCTGGCTGGGCGTGGTGATGGGATCGTTCCTCTTCCACCTGATCGTGTTCCCGGAGAGCGTCGCAGGGGCGCACACGTACGCGAAGATTCTCGGCAAGGGGATCGTGCCGCTCGCGATTTCCTGCGCGGGCGCTGCGCTGCTCGGCGCGACCGTGCAGTTCCTCATGCGTATACCCCCGCGCGACATGCTCGGATTCTATGCCGTTCTTCTCTGCGCGGCCTTCATCTACAATACCATCGTCCTGTCCCTCGTGCGCCTTATCGGGGACGCGGGAAAGCTCCTCTGCGTGATGTTTCTCGTCCTGCAGATCGCCTCGGCGGGCGGCGCCTACCCGATCGAGCTCTCGCCGCCGTTTTTCAGGGGGCTTTCCCCGATTTTTCCTCTGACGCACGTGGTCCAGGCATTGAGGGCCGCATTGTTCGGGAGCTACAATGGGGAGTGGGGGAGATGCATTCTCTCCGCCCTCCCCTGGGCGGCGGTCTCCCTGGGCGTGAGCTTCCTTTCGCGAAAGCGGTTCCTGTATGTCCGGGACGCGGCGTACGGCCCCGCGCTCGACCTCTCCTTCGGCCGGCGCCCCCTATGACGGCGGCAGCCCCGCGGAAAGGCCGTCACGACGGCAAAAGGTCTTGCCTGCGCGCGCGTGCCCGTGACATACTCTTTTGCGGCGAAAGGCGCGCATCGGGAGGAGCGGGATGAGACTGCGAACGGGCGTGGGGTTCTTAAGCGCGTGTCTCGCCCTTGTCTGCGGCTGCCGGTCGCTGGGGCCTTCGGCGCTCCGGGTGACCTACCCGCAGTACAACGATGTCCTCGCCCGCAACCTGAACCAGGAGCTTCTCCTCAACCTTGTCCGCCAGAAGTACCGCGACACCCCCTTCTTCATCGACGTCACGAACATCACCTCATCCGAAACGATGGTGGGCAGGGCGAACGTGTCTGCGGATCTGCTCATCGACCCGTTCTCGGGGAGCATCATAAAGCCGGGGATCGAAGGGACCTACTCCCAGACCCCGACCCTCTCCTTCGTCCCCGTCCAGGGCGAGGATTTCCTGAAGAAGCTCATGTCCCCCATCCCCGTGAGCACGCTCGTGCTCCTCACGCAGACCGGGGGCAGCATCCCCCGCGTCTTCACCCTCTGCCTCGAGCACATCAACGGCATCGACAACGCGGCCCGGGCCTCGCTCCTTCTCCCCGAGTGGGTCCCCCATCCCGAGAAGTTCCAGAGGCTCGTGGGCCTCCTGGGCGAGCTCCAGCAGGCGGATCTCATTCAGTTCGGCCGGACGGACAAGGGGAAGGATGCCGAGTTTCTGCTCCAGATCAAGGAGAGCCCGCCGTACGCCGACAGGGTACGCGAGGTCAAGGAGCTCCTCGGGGTCTCGGCGTCGAAAGACACCTTTGTCCTCACCGGCGACAATGTCCAGGGAGACGCCGACCGGCTTGTCGTGAGAACGCGGCCCGTGCTCGGCGTCCTCGCGTTCCTCTCGAATGGAGTGGACGTTCCCCCGGAGAACTCCAAGGCCGGACTCGTGACCGTCGTCCGGAACCCCGACGGGAGCGAGTACGACTGGAGCAAGGTGACGGGCACCCTGATCCGCGTGTACACCTCGAAGAAGGAGCCGGAGAACGCCTATGTCGCCGCACGCTACCGCGGCTCCTGGTTTTACATCAGGGACGACGACCAGAACTCCAAGGCGACGTTCTACACCCTGTACCTCCTGTTCCGTCTCCAGGAGGCGCAGCCCTCCCAGTCGCTCCCGATCCTCACCATCCCCGTGATCCGCTA
>JBAXOY010000049.1:0-20550 GCA_037133055.1 Chlamydiota bacterium | reverse complement strand
CGGGGTGCGGCCGTCGAATGCCCGCGCGATGGTCACCTCGTCGCTGAAGTCGAGGCTGCTCCCCATCGGGATGCCGTGCGCGATGCGGGTGACCTTGACCGGGAGGGGCTTCAGGACGCGGGCGAGGTAAAGAGCCGTCGCCTCACCCTCGACATCGGAGCCGGTGGCGATGATCACCTCCGCGATCCCCCCCCTCTTCACCCTGCGGGCGAGCTCCTCGACCCGCAGCGACTCGGGCCCGACCCCGTCGAGCGGGGCGATCTTTCCCATGAGGACGTGGTAGAGGCCGTGATAGTCGCCCGTCTTCTCCACCGCCATCATGTCGGCGGGCCGCTCGACGACGCAGAGGGTCCGCGGGTCGCGCCGCGCGTCCGAGCAGACGGGGCACGGGTCGGTCTCCGCCACGCTGTAGCAGACCGAGCAGTGGTGGATCTTTTTCTTGGCCTCGATGAGCGCATCGGCGAGCCGGGCGCACTCGGGGGCGGGGACTTTCAGGAGGTGGAAGACGATCCGCTCCGCGCTCCGCGGGCCGATGCCCGGGAGCTTGATCAACTCCTCGATGAGCCTGGCGATGGAGAGGGGGTATTTCATCGAATGCCGGATCTCAAATCTCAGGTCTCGAATCTCAGGAACAGAATGCGGGTTCTCGCTCCCGGCGCCGCACCCGGCCGGAACGTCAACCCATGCCCCCGGGCACGCCCGCCAATTTCCGCATCGCTTCGGCGGCGAGTTTCTGCGCATTCTCCCGCGCCTGGTTCGCCGCGGCGAGGACCAGCTCCCCGAGGGCCGCCGCGTCGCCGCGCGCGAGGAGCTCGGGCGCGATCGTCACTCGCTTGAGCTTCATCTGTCCGTCCATCGCCACCCTGACCAGCCCCTTCCCGGCAGCCCCCTCCGCCTCGAGATGGGCAAGCCCCTCGCTGACCCTGCCCATCTCGCGCTTCAGCGTGTGCGCATCCTTGAGCATGCCGAATATGTTCTGCATCTTTTCTCCCTTTTCTCTCGCTCGATCGCTCGATCGCTATCTCTTCACATCCACGACCTGCGCATTGAACATCTCGATGGCCGACTGTATCAGCGGGTTCTTCTTGATGCTCTGCAGCTCCTTGCGCGGCGCGGCCGGGCGTCCGGCCGCCTCATCCCTCGCGGTCTTCGGCACGATCTCGAATTTGACGCCGATCTCGTACCCGAGCCTCTCGCAGAGCGCCCGCTTCACGATCCCCTTGTTGCCCGGGTGCTCAAGCGAATCACAGTGATAGGCGCGCTCCTCGGGGAACTCGATGCGCAGCACCCCATCCACGAACGCGGCCGGTGAACCCTCGATGAGGCAGGACTTGAGCATCGGCCGCACCACTGCGATCCTGTCGAGCACTTCGTGCCAGACCTCCCGCACGCGCGCCAGCGCCTCATCGGCCCTCGGCGTTACGGCGGCGGCGCGCGGCGGCGCGGGTGCGGGGACCTTTTCTTCGACTTTTGCGATTTTGGATTTGTCCCGCCATCCGGCGGGTTGGGATTTGGGATTTGGGATTTCATGAACTACCCCATCCCCACTCCGGTCCCGCGCGGCGGGAGCGGCCTTCGCCTCCCGCTCGCGCTCCCCCATCTTCGGGGCCGGGGACCGCCCGCCCGGACCGCCCCCTCCGCCCCCGCCCGGGGCGGGGCTCCCGCCGCCGCCGAGCCGCTCCTCGAGGAGGCGGATCTTTTTAAGAATAGCGCCCACCGAGGCGAGATCGCCGGACCTCGCGGCCTTAAGGAACACAAGCTCCGTCAGTATCCGCGGCGAGAGGGTCCGCTTCATCTGCTGCTCCGCGCGGGTGAGCAGGTCCATCACGTAGAGAAGCCGGTCGAGCGGCAGCCGCGCGGCCTGGTCCTTCACCGCCTTCCACGACTCGGGGGAGACGCCCGCCCGGCGCTCGTCCCCGCCGAGGGTAAGCGTGAGCATCATCGACCTTAGGTACCCGATCCAGTCGGTCAGGAAGAACTTGAGCTCCTTGCCCTCCGCGGAAACCGCGTCGATGAGCTCGAGCCCTTTGCGACAGTCGCCGGCAATCAGCGCCTCGGTCATGTCGCGCAGCACGGATTCCGGCACCAGCCCGAGCATGGCGATCACGTTCTCCTCGGCGATGGCGCCCTCCGCAAAGGAGACGAGCTGGTCGAGAATGCTCTCCGCGTCCCGCATGCTCCCCTGCGCGTAGCGGGCGATGGCGAAGCACGCCCCCTCGTCGATGACGATCTTCTCGGATTTCGCGATCCGGCCGAGGCGGTCCACGAGCTCCCGGTCGGAGATGGCCCGCAGGTCGAACCGCTGGCAGCGGGAAAGGATCGTCGACGGAACCTTGTACGGCTCGGTCGTGGCGAAAAGGAACTTGACGTGCGCCGGCGGCTCCTCGAGGGTCTTGAGGAGCGCGTTGAAGGCCTCCGTGGTGATCTGGTGCACCTCGTCAATGATGTAGATCTTGTACCGGCTCGAGGATGGGGCGAACTTCACGTTCTCCCTGAGTTCGCGGATCTGGTCGATGCCGCGGTTCGAGGCCCCGTCGATCTCGAGCACGTCCATGCTGTTGCCGGCCATGATGCCGGTGCAGGACGGGCAGGCATCGCAGGGGGCGTCGGTCGGCCCCTTGGCGCAGTTCAGGGCCTTGGCGAGGATGCGGGCGGTGCTCGTCTTCCCGGTGCCGCGGAGGCCGGTAAACAGGTAGGAATGCCCCACCCGCTTCCGGGCGATCGCGTTCCTCAGGGTCGCGGTGACGTGCTCCTGCCCCACCACATCATCGAACTGCTGCGGCCGCCACTTGCGCGCAAACACCTGGTATTCCACGGGTCCCCCCCGCCCTGCAGTCAAGGTTTCCTGGATACTGGCAGCGCCGCCGTCCGTGCCGCGGGTTGCTGCCCGGGCGCGGTCGGAATCGCCTCGATCTTCGCCCCGAAGCTCCCGAGCGTCGTCTCGAACTCGCCCAGGTGTTTCATGAATAGCCCGGGGGTCAAGGTGTAGGTGATGGTGTAGGCGGTGCCTCCCTTGACGAACAGGACCTGGGAGTTCTGCATCGCCATCTGGAACGCGCCGGACCGAAGCGTGTAGCGGGCGGAAACGCGGTACGCGCGCGCACCGTCCACCTCGCGCCACTCCTCGGCGGTGACCTCGTAGCCGGGAAGGTTCGCCGTGAGCATCTCCTTCATCTCGCGGGCCGCCGATTCCGTGATCTCTTTCACAGGGCCCGCGGGCGCCCTGGTGACGGAAATGGTCGCTCCCGGGTCGGCGTCGCAGGAGAGGGTGAGGTCGATCTGCGGAACCATCCCCTTGCGCACGGTCCATCCTTCAGGGCATTTGATCGTGTAGCCCTGCCCCGCGGCGGGGGCCCCGGCGCCGCCCGGGGCGCTGACGGCTTCTTTCTTTTCCCGCAGCGGATCATCCCCCGCGCGGGACGTCGGGGGGAAACACACGCAGAGGCACGCGCCCGCGAAGAGGGCGCACACATGGAATCTCGATAATGAAACAGCGCGCATGGCGTTGTGCGGGCCCCGCGCAAGCGGCGGGGGATGTGTTCCTTTCCGACTCGGCGACACTCTATCACGGGCGCGAAGGAGCGGGCAAGGGTTTGTTTCCCCCGGCCATACCGAAACTACCCGTGGTCTTCGGGGCGCCGGAATGAGACAATGGGCGGTGGAGGCCTCGCCGATGGAGACGTTGTACCTCTTCACCTCGAAACGGGAGGGGCGCTGGGGAACGGACATCCTCGCCCTCACGCTCGCCTTCGGGTTCTCTCTCGCCGTCTTCCTCGGGAACTTCCCCCTCATGGACCCCGACGAGGGGCGCTACGCCGAGATCCCGCGCGAAATGCTCGCAACCCGCGATTTTGTCACCCCCCATCTCTGCGGCGTGAAGTTCTTCTTCAAGCCCCCGATCTTTTACTGGATGAATGCCGCGTCCATGGCGCTCCTCGGGGAGAGCGAGTTCGCCGCGCGCCTCCCCGCCGCCCTGTGCGGCCTTCTCACGGTGCTCCTCGTCTACTGGACCGGGCGCAGGGTCCTCGGCAGGAGGGTGGGCATGCTCTCCGCGCTCATACTCGGGACCGCAGCGGGCTACTTCGTGTGCGCGAGGCTCTGCATCATCGACATGCCCCTCACTCTTTTCATGACGGCGGCGCTCTCGTTATGGATCGTCGCCGCCGGCGAGAAGGGCCCGCGCCGGGCGCTGCTGCTCCATTTCTTCTGGGCATCCATGGCGCTCGCGACGCTCGCGAAGGGCCCGATCGGCTTCCTGCTCCCGGGCGCGGTGATCCTCTCCTATGCGCGTATCACCCGTAAAGGGCGGATCCTCGCCGACATGCGCTGGGCGACCGGACTGGCGCTCTTCATGGCTATCGCCGCCCCGTGGTATCTTCTCGTCTCGTGGAGGAACCCCGAGTTCGCCCGCTTCTTTTTCATCCGGGAGCATTTCCAGCGCTTCCTCACCACGGTGCACCGCCGCGAGGAGCCGTTCGGCTTCTTCGTGCCGATCATTCTCCTGCTGCTCTTCCCCTGGTCGCTCTTCCTGCCGGCCGTCGTCCGGCAGCTCTGGAGGGAGCGCGGGAAAGACGGGGCGAGGATACCGCTCTTCCTCGTCCTCTGGGCCGCGATCATCTTTGTCTTCTTCTCGCTGTCGAAATCCGCGCTCGTCACCTACATCATCCCCGTGCTCCCGCCGGTTGCCCTCCTGATGGGCGCCGCGTTTTCCCGGCTCTTCGACGGGGTGTCACGCTCGTGGATGTGGCAGGCCCACGCCGTCTCCACGGTGCTCTGCGCGGCGGGGGTATTCGGGATCTTCTATTCCTACGTATTCCACATCAGGGGCCTGAGCCACCCCGGCTTCATCGCCATGGGCGCGCTCATCCTCGCGGGGGGAATCCTCTCGTGGACGCGAATCCGCAAGGGAAATGCGGCCGGGTTCTTCTGCGCGCTCCTCATGACGATCTACCTCACCGACATCATAGCCTCCCGGCTTATCCCGCGGATCTTCGCCGGGGAGCGCACCTGCAGAAGGCTCGCCCTCATCGCCACGAGGCACCTCGGCCCCGACACCCTCCTCGCGAGCTATCTCTACTCCCCCTCGCTCGCCTTCTACACGCACCGCGGGTTCGTGATGGTGGACGCAGGGGACACGATCGATTTCCGATTCGGGAGCGGCATCCCGGGGGAGCCCGACCTATTCCTCGACATCGCCCAATTCATCCGGGCGTGGGATTCGGAGAGGCACGTGATCGCCCTGATGAAGAGGAGGGACGTGCGCTATCTCGAGGAGAAGGTGCGCGCCCCGGTCGCGGTGATCGGGCGTCTGGGCGAGCAGGTCCTCGCGACCAACCGGGCGGTGACGCCGGGCGCCCGGGAGGACTGATCCGGGGTCACGCCCGGAATACTGAGTCCGGACATTTTATCGGCGGGCCGGAGCGGCGGGCGCCGGGGCGGATCGATCATGCGCGGGCGCGCGCCTCATGCCGTTTCAGGGGCCGCCCGCCTGATGAGCAGATCGTCCCGCCCGCGATACCGGTCCCAGCTCGCGAGATACTCGTCATAGTCCGGGTATCTCGCGCGCAGGAGCGTTGTCGCCCTCCTGTGCCGCGCCAGCTTGATTTCGAGGTGCGCCTCGTCCGGGGCATAGTCGTGGGAAAGGAGCGGCCCCGGGGCATAGATCTGCTTCCTCCTGTCCGGCTCCAGCTCCGTCAGACGCCGCGAGAGCTCCAGCCCCTCCCTGCCGTACCGGAGCTGCTCGTCCCATCCGCCGGCGCGATAGAAGAGTTCCGCGTTGTACGAGGTATTGCCCTCGATATCGGCAAAGACCGGAAACGGCCTGTCCCCGAGATAGTAGTGCGCCGCCAGGCGGTTGAGCGGGTTGTCCGTCTTCGCCGTGATCACGCCCCTCACCGCGATGACGTCGTACTTCCTGAACGCGTCCAGGTGCGCCGCCACAAGACCGGGGGAAGGAATCCCGTCATCCTCCAGGAAAAGCAGGAGCGGGGCCCGCGCGAAGGCCGCGCCGAGATTCCGTCCGCCGCACGCCCCGGCGTTGGCGCGCAGCCGCACGGACACGTCGGCGAACGGTTCCAAAACGTCGAACTCCCGCTCCCCGGCCCCGTTGTTCACGAATATCAGTTCGGAGGCGGCGGGCTGCGACTGAAGTACCCGGAAGCTCTTCACGGTATCCGGATTGAGCCTCCATGCGATCACCACGATCGAGATGCGCGGAGCGTCCGCCGCGGCGGAGCGGCTCGCCCCCGCGAGGAGGCGGCGGTAGGATTGGAGGCGTGCGCCCCACCCGGCCCTTCGCAGCGCGGCCTCCAGATCCAGTTCGGCGCCCCGGGCGGTCATCCGGCCGCTCCTTCCCGCGCGCGGCCCCGGCTCGACGGATCCGGCGACGCCGTCCGGAGCCCCGCGAGCGCCGCCAGCATCTCCACGCTCTCCCGCGCCTTTTCCCTGAGGGCGGAGATCCGGGCGCGGATGAGCCGGCGGCGCTCGTCGTAACTCCCGAAGGTTGCCGTGATCCTGTCGACCAGCGCGTCGCGCGAGATCGTCTCGAGCGGGAGCGAGTATTCCTCCTGCGCGATGCTCTTCATGAATCCCCTCACCTTGGGCATATATTCCAGCCCGATGACGGGAACGCCCGAGCCCGCGGAGAGGATGAGCGAGTGGAGCCGCATCCCGATCGTCAGCGCGTAGCGGGGCAGCACCCCGATGAGACAGTCCACTCCCGGGACGGATTCGATCAGCGAGACGCGGTGTTGATTTTTCATCCCGGCGATGACCGCACGGGCGACGGACCTGTCGTCGTCGTATCCCGTCGTTCTCAGGGGCATGAAATCGACCGTCGCGCCGTACTCCTCCACCAGAAAATCGAGCGCCTGCCCCAGTGCCCGAAGGAACGAATCGTTGAGATCGGCCCGCTCGATGTACAGCCCCCTTCGGAACCAGTGGCGCACGGACACCATGACCCTCAGGGGCGATGCGTCCCCCGCCGTTCTCGCCGCCCCGGGCTCGACGAGCAGGAGCGCCGGATCGGCGGCGACCATAACCTCCCCTTCCACGCCGAGAGACCTCAGGACATCTTTCGAATCCCCGTCGCGCACGCTGATGAAATCGGCGCGCGCCAGGGTTTCCCGGATCAGCGCCGCCGACTCCGGGAAACGGATATCGTCCGCTCCCACGTCCCAGAGGGCGGTCTTCCGGCGCAGCCCCTGTGCGGCGCGGATGATCCCGAGCCACCTCCTGACGTTGGCGGGGTCATCGCCCAGGTCCCTCAGCAGCCCCCCTCCCCCAACCACCACCAGGCGGCTCGTGAGCATCTCCCACATCCGGCGCAGGCGGCGGCCCTTGTCTTGCTCGCTCACGCTCCTCACCGCGTGCTCCCCGGCCACACGGTCCGGATACTTGGAGAAGACAACCAGCCTCGCCCGCGGGAAGCGGCGCATCTCACGGATCAGGGCATCGAGGATGGCTTCATCCCCGAGATTCCCTTCGCCGTAGAATCCGTGCACGACGATCTTGGCCATGATCCTCCAGGCGACGTCCGCCCCGGACCTCCCGGCTTCCGGTGCTTCAAATGGAAGGGACGGTTCCGGAAGCACCAGATTATGGGCCACGCCGCGCACGGAGGTCAACCGTTGAAAGGGGTGAACGATCCCCCTCCCCGCTTGACGCCGCCGGCTCCGGGATGGCGGAGAACCACGTATTCATCTATACTCAACCCACGGGAAGGAGGAGATGGTGATTTCGAGATGGAGAAAGGGAGTCGTCGTGTGCGTCGGCGCGCTCTCGCTGCTCGACACCTTTCTCATGCTGTACATTTTCCTGTTCGGCCAAGCGGCGGTGCGGGTCGGGGGCGTCGTCCTGGGCATCGGGAATGCGAAGCTGACCTGCTCCCGCCTCCCGGCCCCCTTTTTCGCCCTCCTCGTCCTGCTGCTCCTCGCGGCGGCCGTGCGCCGTCCCGATCCGATCGAGCGTCTCGCCCGATGGTTCGGCGCGCACCGGGCGACGATCCTGCGCGCATCGATCGTGCTCGGCCTCGCCGCAGTCCCGCGCCTTTGGGACCTCACCGGGCACAGCCTCAGCCCCGACGAGCTGCTCTGGAGCAACAGCGGGAGGGCGCTGGTCTTCAACGTACGCGCGCGCGAATTCATGAAGGCGACGTCCGCCCTCGGGCACCCGGGGATCGTCCCCGCGGCGATGATCGGGGCGGGCGACACCTACCTGGGGAAAGGCACATCGCCGTTCTCCTTCGAGATCCTCGACCCGATCGCGGCGTGGCGCCTGCCCATCGCGGCCGCGGGGATCGCGACCGGCCTTCTCCTCTACCTCCTGGGCAGGCTCGTCCTGGGTGAGAAGATCGCATTCTTGGCCGCCATACTCCTCTCCCTCTATCCCCCGCATATCGCCTCCTCCCGCGTGGCGATGCTCGATGCGGTGCTCACGCTCTTTTTTCTCCTCACCCTGCTCTGCTACGTGATCTCCGCGGAGAGAGGGAGCCTTGGATGGAAACTGTCCTCCGGCGTCTTCTTCGGGCTCGCGCTTCTCACCAAGACCCCCGCCTCGCTGCTTCCCGTGATGATCGCAGCGTGGAAGGGCGGCGCGCGCCTCCTCGACCGCCGGGGGAAACTCAGGTTCTGGGAGGCGGGCGACCTCGCATGGCTGGGCGTCGGGCTGACGATCTATTTCACGATCTTCACAAGGCTCTGGCTCGATCCTCGGGAGCTCCCCTGGGGGCAGTTTGTCAAGGAGATGCCCGGGGCGGAGACGCTTATCGGGACCATCAATGCGGTCGGATCCCTCCCATGGCCGGCGATCGCCGCGGGCTTCCTCGGCGCAGCGGCCGCACTCCGGCTGCTGCGGGAAGGGAACGCACGCTCCCTTATCAGGGGCGCACTCCTCGTCCTCGCCTCCATCTTGTTCATCAGGGTTTTCAGGAAGCCGATGGTCAATGAGGTGCTCCACTATGCGGCCATATCCCATTTCGCGGACGCGGGACACTTGAAATACTGGATGGGGCGGGTCGTTGTCGCCCCGCCCCGCTGGTTTTATGCGTTCATGCTCTGCATCCGGACGCCCCCGGTGATGCTCCTTCTCCTCGCCGCCGGGATTGTGCGGTCCTGTGACGACCTGTGGAGGCGCAGGGACGCGGGCGGCCCGCTGCTGATATGCCTCCTCACGCCGCTCCTCTTCATCGCGGCGATGAGCGGGGGCGCCAAGATGGGCTTTCGCTACATCGACCCCGCGATCCCCTTCCTGTGCGTTATCGCGGCGGTCGGTTTCGCGGCCGTGGTCGACGCCTTGGCGGCGTTCGCGGGCAGGAGGGGCGTGCGCATCACGTGGAAGACGGCCGCGGCGCTCACGGGGACGGTCGTCGCCGCCTGCCTCGTCGCACCGCTTGCGAGGATCGCGCCGGCGTATGACCTGTACTCCAATGTCTTCATCGGGGGGATGCCGGGCGCGGCGCGGAACCTGTCGATCGGGTTCGGCGTGGGATCGAAGGAAGCCGCCGAGTACCTGAGCCGGCATCTCCGGGAGGGCGACGCGGTCTACGCGCTCGGCATTTCCGGCGAGCTGGACTATTACCTGAAGCGCATGATGCCCCGCGGCGGACCGGGGATGCGCGTCAACACCGCATACCCTCCCGATGTCGACTGGCTGGTGGTGCCGCTCTCGTACCGGGTGAGGTTCGCGGAGACGGACTGCCTGTTGAAGGAATACCCCTTTCGCCGCGTCTATTCGGTGCGCAGGCACGGGGTCGACTTCGCGGACATATACCGGCTCGAAAGGCCGCCGGGGGAACGGCGCGAAAGCGCCGAACGGACGCGCGGCGTCAGGTAACCTCGCCGCCCGCCGCCTCACTCAGTCCCAAAATAGAAAGAGCCCTCGCAAGGGCTCTTTCTATTTTCAGCGACTCAAACGGTTGCCGGTTGGAACCAGATTGTCAAGTGGCTGAGCGAGATGAATATCCTGAGAGAATCATCCGTCGCAGCCGCTGTTCAGCGTCCCGTAATCTGCCCTACTAATTGTTTTGTGATCATTGGGAGCCAAAGCGAAGCAATCTCAACGCATTGTCACCCAATAGATTGCTTCGTCGCTTCGCTTTCAGAGATGACATGATTAAGACAGGTTATTTCCGGGACACCTCACTAGCGTCCCATTGCTGCAGCGGCGGCCCACCGCGGTTGTATGCCGTTGAATCCAGGACAGCCAGCCAGTCGAAATCGGTGAAGCTTTGTGGGGTGAGTGCAAAGTAGGTCGGGTTCTTCATGCTGCCGGAGCGAGTCGGAAGAGCTGCGATTGCAGAGGCTGGAAGCCCTTGGCCTCTGTGAGTCGGAATGAACAGCGCCGGCCCCGGCACGGCGGTCAGGCGCGCCTCAAGAGTGCCGGCTTCGGGCGGGCCGATGCCATTCGCCTCGGAAACGCCCACTGCCGAGCCGATGACGGCATAGCGCGGGCCGAACATCTCATGGAGGTGCGCTCCCGCCGGCCACCATGCGAGCATCTCGGCGCCGAGTTGCCAGTGTGCCTTCCCGCGCTGCAGATGGCTGTTGTGAGCGAATACCAGCACTTTCCCCCGGCCGCGCTCATGCGACACCATGTACGCCAGATTGTCCGCCATCATCGCGTCGCGAATGCCGAGAAGACGGACAAGCCGTGTATCCGACTTCCGCGCCAACTCGGCGTGATAGTCCAGCAACTGCCGGGCCACCGAAGCGTAATGGAGGGCCTCCGAATACCGCGACTCGTCGCTCTTGGCCGTCAATTCGGGGCGGCGTACGGTCAGTTCCGTGATGAGGTCCTCCGTCTCGATCCGCAACGCCGTTGCGGCTGGTGACAGGCCTACCGACTTCGTCGGGTCCATCGATGCAGCGGGGTTCTCCCAATCGGCGTCCCGGCCGAGAAGCGGGTCGATGCGTTCTCGATGCTCCCGGCCCCCGGCAGGATCAATCGAAGCGAGGTAATCGAGAACAAAATGCAGAAGTTGCCGCGGACTATCGCTGCCGATCATTTCGGTCGGACTGTCGAAGCCGTAGAACCGGAGTTTGACGCGATGGGAAGGATCGACATTGTATCGCCGCATCCACTCCACGAGTTCTCGATTCGCGTCGAGCCGGCCGAAGCCGTGGCTGAATCCGCTCTCCTGCACAGCCTCGTACGATGCCGGGCCGCGACCGGCCACGTACTCGTTCACTGCGCGCGCCCGGGGGAAACTGCTCTCGACGGCAATGGCGCTGTAGCCATGCGCCTCCACCAGGCGCTGGAAGAGCCGGTTGCGGAGGATGAGAATGTCCTCGCCGCCGTGAAGCGTTTCTCCGAAGCCGAGCAACTCCACCGAATCGCCACGATCGGCAACAATCTTTGCAACACCGGCATTGAAGGTTGCCGGCGAATCGACGGAAAACGGAATCGCCTCGCGTGCAATCCAATCGTCCAGAGTGGCATGTACGGGAGTGGAGTGGTTCATTGGTTGAATAGCATCTGGTTTAACTCTTGGGCGTGCACACGATGTGAATATCGTGATTGCGACTAGCAAGGCACAGATAAAGAATCGTTTCACAGGGAGACTTTCGCGTTAACAGCATGTTACCAGTGGACCAAAATGCGGACTTTGCGTCAATAGATTCGGCTGTAATCCTGCGGCAGCCACGTGGTTCATTCCTGTGATGCAAACTTTGGGGCGTCCGACATCGGCTATGAACGGGGTCCGGGGTCTGAACGTCAATAGCAAAGTCCGCAAAGTCCGGGCGGGGTCAAACCTTTACTCTTTACTACAGCTTCGGAATCCATTCGCCCTGGTGCTTTCCCACCCATAAAAAAGAGAGAGCCCTCGCGCGGGGCTCTCTCTTACTCTGGCGCCCACGTGATTTCCAGATGGAACCAGATACTCGACTGGCTCCAATCAATCAAGATGCTGAAGGAATCGGGAGCCTTCTGTGCAGGATAACCTCCATAATCCAGGGCTTAGCGCCCTTTGCGGCCACCTCTCTTCTACTCCCTCTGCTCCTTGGAACCAGGGTATGAGAGGGGGGCTGGGGGCGGCCCAAAATCGCAGCGCCTGTTATTCCCGCATAAGCGGGAATCCAGCGTTAAATGCCCTTGGGCTTGCCTGTCACTTAATAGCAGGAAGATCTTGGCCTTCATAAATCAGCCTCCTCGCCCTGGATATAACGTCGGATATTCTCCGCAATCTCCGACATTTTATCCATATCAGCGCTATTACAGATCTTTGGCAGGAATCTCGTCCCTACTCCCCTTAGCCCAGCATGTAAGGGGAGAGGTGGATTATCGGATAATAAGGTTTACACCTGCGCATAAGTGATGGTATATTTATCCAGCCATGAAAACGACCCGGAATGACGCAAAGGCACAAGAGCTGTTCAAGCAGCATGGGGGGATGCTCCGGACTACTCAAGCCCTGGCCCTGGGCATCCATCCCCGCACACTCTACCGCCTGAGGGATCAGGGGAAGATCGTTCAGCTCACCAGAGGCCTTTACCGCCTCGCAGGGCTGCCGCGCCTCGGCAATCCCGATCTGGCCACCGCTTCCGCGAAAATCCCTTCAGCCATCGTCTGTATGATCTCAGCCCTATCATTCCACGGGATAACAACCCAGATCCCACATGCTGTCGATATAGCTCTTCCCAGGGGCTCCAAGCAGCCACGGCTCGACTATCCCCCACTCCGGGTATTTCGTTTCACCGGCAAGCCGTTCACCGAAGGGGTGGAGAGTCATCTACTGGATGGCGTGGCGGTACGAATCTACTCACCCGCCAAGACGGTCGCGGACTGTTTCCGGCTTCGAAACAGGATTGGGATCGACGTGGCGGTAGAGGCGCTCCGTTTCTGCCTCGAACGCA
This sequence comes from Chlamydiota bacterium, assembly GCA_037133055.1. GTDB lineage: Bacteria > Auribacterota > Tritonobacteria > UBA1439 > UBA1439 > UBA1439. The sequence goes on along the minus strand of JBAXOY010000049.1, from coordinate 7,699 downwards.
AAAAAAACGATGCTGCCCAACTCCTGCGTTACGCTCGGCTCTGCCGTGTTGAGCGGGTGATGATGCCTTATCTGGAGGCCCTGCAATGAACCGGCGACCGCTGACCAATATCGCACATTCGGTGCATGATCGCCTACTCGCCATGGCCAGGCAAAGCGGACGCCCTTATGCCGAGTTTCTCCAGTACTATGCCATGGAGCGATTTCTCTATCGACTCTCGAAAACACGGCATGCCGACAGGCTACTTCTTAAGGGCGCCCTGCTTCTGCGAATCTGGAATGTCCCTCCGGCCCGACCAACGGCAGACATCGACCTCATGGGCCGGATGAAGTTCAACGGCGAGTCACTGGCGGAGGTCGTCAGAGAAGCGGCGGCAGTCACCGTTGAGGAGGACGGCCTGCGTTTCCATACCGCTACTATTGAAACGTCCGCCATCACAGGCGAGGCCGAATATCATGGCTGGCGACTTACATTCCTCGCGACCCTCGGCAATTCCAGGATTCACATGCAACTTGATGTGGGCCTCGGTGACGTGGTTCATCCCGCGCCGATCGTTATCGAATACCCTTCGATGCTCGGTTTCCCCACCCCCACCCTGAAGGCGTGTCCTCCCGAAACAGTGGTAGCCGAGAAACTCCAGGCCATGGTGGAACTGGAGAAAGCCAACAGTCGCATGAAGGATTTCTATGATCTCTGGATTCTCTCGCGCCATCTCGAATTCAAAGGGGATGTGCTTACCCGGAGCATAAAGGCAACCTTCGAGAGGAGAGCTACCTCCCTTTCATCTGATGCTCCAATGGCTCTCACCGAGGAGTTCTCAAAAGACCCCGTAAAGATAACCCAATGGAAGGCATTTATCCGGCGCCTGCCAGCGGCTACAAAAGGCCTGTCTCTGGAAGAAGTGATTACGGCGCTTGGAATATTCCTCATACCTCCTCTGAAAGCAATGAACCAGGATACTGGCTTCGAGATGGTTTGGCTTCCTGGTGGGCCGTGGCGGAAGAAAACTGCGCACAAGGATACTGAGGGGGAGTAGATATCAGGCCGCAGATACGGCAACAATCGGCACCTGGATGCCGTGATGAGCACGCCCGCGCCACATTGAAACCTATAGAAAGAGCAACCGCGGAGCCTTCTCAGACTCCGCGGCGATGCTGGCGACGCGTAGTGGACGACGTTAGAACCAGAATCCGGCGAATGGCCGACGTTTTCATCCCCGATGTGATGCCCTGCCCCGCATCGTGAGCATTTCTACCCCACCCTGAGGGATATCATATATTTCACCCCGATAATGATGTTTCCCCCTCATTCACAATAGGATTATGTTATACTCTACTTGTAGGTGAGCAGCATTACTGGTTATCGGTTGGGGCGTCTATTCCCCGCCGTATGTCCGTAAGAGGGATTATGAGGCGAAGTTTCCTTCTTTATGTGGCAGTGTCGTTCTACCTATTCCCCATTTCTACCCCTATTGTCTATTCTCAACTCGCTGATACTCCTTGGCCGATGTTTCAGCATGATGCGAAGCACACGGGGCAGAGTGAGTATACAGGACCTTTAATACCCGCACTCTCGTGGAGTTATGCGACCGGAGCGGCAATATACTCCTCCCCCGCGCTCGGGAATGACGGCGGCGTATACGTCGGCTCCGGCGATAATCGTCTTTACGCCCTCACCTCTAGCGGTTCACTTTTATGGAGCTATGCGACCGAAGCGGCAATATACTCCTCCCCCGCGCTCGGGAGTGACGGCGGCATATATGCTGGCTCCGACGATAATCGTCTTTATGCGCTTACATCCGTCGGCTCGTTCTCGTGGTGCTATGAAGCCGGGGAAATAGTACATTACGACCCCGCTCTCGGGAGTGACGGGCGCGTATATGTCGGGTCCCACGATTACCGTCTTTACGCCCTCATTTCCGGCGGCGGGCTCGAGTGGAGCTATGAGACCGGATGGAAAATATACTCCTCCCCCGCGCTTGGGAGTGACGGGAGTGTGTATGTCGGCTCGTGGGATGGTCGCCTCTATAGCCTCAACTCAAACGCGAGCCTCGGTTGGAGCTATCATGCTTTCACGGCGAACTGCTCCCCCGCGCTCGGGAGCGACGGGAGCGTGTATATCGGCTCCTCTAATTGGCGGTTTTACGCCCTCACCTCCGTTGGCTCGGTCGCGTGGAGCTATCGGACCGCAGGGTTGTCTGATTTTTGCCCAGCGCTCGGGAGTAACGGGAGAGTATATGTTGGAGCTCTAGATAACAGACTTTTTACCTTCACCTCCGGGGGCGCACTCTTGTGGAGCTATATGACCGGGGGCAGCGTAGGATACTCCCCAGCGCTCGGGAGCGATGGGGGCGTATATATCGGCTCCGGCGATAACCGTCTTTACGCCCTAACCTCTGGCGGTTCACTCTTATGGAGCTATGCAACTGGGAGCGTTGTAACGTACTCCCCCTCGCTCGGGAGCAACGGGTGCGTGTATATCGGCTCCCTTGATAACCGCCTCTATTGCATAAAACAGAGGCCCACGCCCACGCCGACGCCGGTGAGGATGAACTTCCAGCCGTCAGGAGCGGTAGTGCCCGAGGGATATCTGAAAGATGACGGCTCTGAATATGGGGCGTGGGGCGATTATGGCTGGAGGTGAGAAACCAACGGATTGCCTCGCCTTAAGTATGCATAATAAATCCCCATGACGCCTTACGGCGAAATGGGGATTTATTGCTGGCGACGCGTAGTGGACGACGTTAGAACCAAGATCTGGCGGATGGCCGACGTTTTTATCCCCGAGGTGGTGAGGCGCCTCGCATCTTGAGCGTTTCTACCCCACCCTGTGGGATACTATATCTCCCCGAAGAACACGCCCCGATTGTGCCAAACTTGCCAGTGCCAAACTTGCCTATTCTCCACCGCTCTGAATTATGATACTCTTGCCATCAGAAGATGAACCTCGGCACACAGGAGGGGCTTATGCGGCGCATATTCCCTCTGTATGCGATAATGTCCTCGCTCGTATCATCCCTTTTTATGCTCCCTGCCTATTCCCAACTCGCCGATAGTCCGTGGCCGATGTTCCGGCACGATGCTCAGCATGTGGGGAGGAGTTCATATGCGGGGCCGTCAATCCCCGTGCTCTCCTGGAGCTATAAGGCCATTTATATATGGTACTTCTCCTCTCCCGCGCTCGGGAGCGATGGGGGCGTGTATGTCGGCTGTGGTGACTTGAATTTATACTCCTTCACTTCCACAGGCTCGCTCGCATGGAGTTATTACGGTAGTACTTGGGAGTCCTCCCCTGCGCTTGGGAGCGATGGGGGCGTGTATTTCGGTTCTTACGATAACCGTCTTTACGCTATCACCTCCACAGGCTCGCTCGCATGGAGTTATGTGACCGGAAGTTATGTGATGTCCTCTCCTGCGCTCGGGAGCGACGGGGGAGTGTATGTCGGCTCCTTGGATAACCGTCTTTATGCCCTCACTCCTGGGGGCTCGCTCGCGTGGAGCCATCTGACCGGGAGTTGGGTATACTCCTCCCCTGCGCTCGGAAGCGATGGGGGCGTATATGTCGGCTCCTGGGATAATCGTCTTTACGCCCTCACGTCCGGGGGCTCGCTCACATGGAGCTACACTACCGGAAGAGGGATTATGTACTCCTCCCCTACGCTCGGGAGCGATGGGGGTGTGTATGTCGGCTCCAGTGATAACCGTCTTTACACCATAAATTCCAGTGGCTCGCTCGCATGGAGCTATGTAACCGGAGGAGATGTGGACTCCTCCCCCGCGCTCGGGATCAATAGGAGAGTGTACGTTGGCTCCGACGATAACCATCTTTACTCCTTCACTTCCAGTGGCTCGCTCTGGTGGAGCTATGAAACCGGATATGAAGTATTATCCTCGCCCGCGCTCGGGAGTGATAGGGGCGTGTATGTCGGCTCCAGGGATGGATGTCTATACTCCTTCAACTCCGGGGGCTCGCTGGCATGGAGCTATGTGACTGGATATCGTATATTCGCCTCCCCAGCGCTCGGGAGCGATGGTAGCGTGTATGTCGGTTCCAATGATAATCGTTTTTATTGTATAAAGCAGGCGCCCATACCGACCGGGACACCAACGCCAGTCAAGGAGCAGATTAATTACCAGTCTGCAGGGGCGGCAATCCCCAGCGGATATCTGGTAGACGATGGCGCTCCATATGGAGAATGGGGCGATTACGGCTGGAGGTGAGAAGCATCCCCCCCATTGACCGAGCCGCTCCGCGCCCACGCAACAAAATATGAGGGGGAATAGGATAGGGACTTCGCTTCGCTAGACTTAACCTCGCGCGTGCAATGCTAAAAGAAAAAGGGGCCTCAATAGAGGCCCCTTTTATGCGTGGCGACCCCACCGGGATTCGAACCCGGGTTTTCAGATCGAAAATCTGAAGTCCTAGGCCTCTGGACGATGGGGTCCCGAAAACGGGTGCTAAATTCCGGGCACTGGGTGCCTGCAAAAACCATAAAAAGCGCCACCGACATCAGGCATGGTGATGTTCGCCGGACTTACTGAGCTCCTGTGCCTCGATCGCTTGGATTAATTTCACCAGCATTTTGCAGATTGAAACGCAGTAGCGCCTCCCCTTCCGGTATGCCTCCTCGCTGATCTGTTCCTGTCGCCGGGCAATTGTCAGCGGCGGAACACATTCCTTTGTGGAGTCGAGCGCATAAGAGAAATATTTGATCTTCTCCCTGCGCGAGACCTTGCCCGAACCCTCCGCAATAGTGTTGGCGATGGAGATCACCGACCGCTGCACGTGATCGACCAGGGAGCTTCTGTATGCCTCGTGCATGCCCTTGCACATCCGGAACACGAAATCCGCGAACTCCAAGGCGAGCTGATAGACGTCCAGTTTCTCGAAGTCGAAATAGATCCCGCCCCCCTTTCGTTCCATATACCGTATTTTCTTCTGCCAAAAACCAGAACCCAGAAACCGTCGTTGCCGTAGTATAAGTCTGTCCGTTCGCCGAGATTATACAATGTACTCCCTGTTGCATGGTACCTCCTTTTTTAGTCGGGTACATTGAAGCGGATACTCTTTTTCGCCCGCCGGAGGTCCTTGTGAACTGATGTACTCTTTCCGCCCGACCTTGTGGCAGGGCAATAACACAAGACATCGGGACGCACACGGAAGCAATTTACCCTTTTCCCTACACTATCGGCACAAAAGAGGGGAACTGCGAGGATGCCCGTACCGGGTGCTCGCCTGCTCCCCTGTTTCCTGCCGGCTCCTATCCTCTACCCTAAATAGGTAGAGGAGGATTGCCACCTACAATCTCTAACCTGCTTATTCAGTACAAGACCCAATAGTGAACTTACCGCTTGGGGCCAGGAAAGCGTCTTGCCGCCCAGTGATGGGCCTCGAGGGGTCGAAGAACGCCACGACGACCTCGTACAGCCCGAAGGGCGCGCCCACAGGAACGGGTAGGGAGAGGAGCGGATAGGTGAACGGGGCGGGGAGGCCCGTCATCTTGGTCGCCACCGGCTTGAGCGGGGCGTTCAGGCCGAGACAGTTGCGCATGCTCCCGTCGGGGAAAATGACGACTGCGTACACAGTAAACGGACTCTCGATGGCCCGGTTCAGCACAAAGGTTGACTCTATCGTGCTGGTCGTCGACGAAGAGTAAAACCCCTCGCTCATTACCGTCTGCGAGCTGGTCGTCGACGGAGAGTAGCACTCCGAGCTCATTACCACCTGCGCTTGCGGCACCTGAGCATGACACAGTGCAGCCTCTGCGACAAGAATACACAAGAACATAGCTGATCTCTTCACGGGCCCCTCCCCTCGGTGAGCAGTCTGGTATAGTGCTTATGTAAAGGATATCACTCTTTAGAGCAACACGCCACCTGGGGGGGGAGAACATCACGCACAACACGCTCCGCTCAAAAGTGTTACATTATCAGAAACGGGCATGTGTTCCTCCCTGACGACAAGGTCACTACGCGACCGTCACCGTCTTCTTATCCATCATGATGACATACAATGTGTCGGGAGTCAGTTCCCCATCTTCAGACGGCACTTCTACTGAACAGTGAACTTCGCGCTTACGTCGAGGAACGCGTCCGCCCGCCCTGTTATGGGATTCGAGTCGAAGAACGCCTTCACCACCCGTAGTCCTGCGCCCCCGCCGAACCCCAGTGTCCGCCCGGCGCCGTGCCGTGGTCGCGATAGTACCCATCCGGAGACGTCGCCGCCGCAGGCTGGAAGTTCACCCGCACTGCGACTCCCGTGGGCGCGGCACATGCCACCTCACTCAGCGCGATGTCGTAGTACGTCGCACCGTCCTTGCCGATATATAGCGTCACGTCCTCCGTCGTATCGAGCGCAGGCAGGTAGATTTTCATCTCCTCCCCCGCTGCATTCGTAATCGTCAGGTAATCTCCCCCATTCACCGTAATCCGCTCGGCTGCGTCACGTAGAATCATCAGCCCCACCGCTTGCGCCGGATAACTTCCCTTTTCCACGAATTCGTTGTTGCTGTCCCACACCGCTCCCATTTGTTTCCATGGGTCGTCCGCGCACATCAGCACATACGCAAACCCGTCCTCTATCGACCTCGGCACCGCAATACTCATCCCCGATACGCTTCCCGTTTCCATGGAAGGATACACAACCGTGGGCGTCGAGGTAATCGTGGGCGTATCCGTCGGGGTCGAGGTTGGTATCTCCGTGGGGGTTATGGAATACAGTCCAATCTCCAATTCTCCAGAGGCGGGTAATCCGGGATAGATGTTTTCAAATGGAACATATCCATCTGCCGAGACATTTACAGACACTGTCCCGGTATCATGAGCATGTACTGTTACAGAACAACTCCCATCTTCGCCCGTAGTGCAGCTATCAGTACTATATGCGCTGGCACGGACAGATACCCCCACAATTGGCAATGCAGGTGTCGCAACCGCGTTATACACGTGTACATCTCGTGTCCACCACAAATCGCCTGTGGGCCATGGCGTTGGTGACGGTGACATAGTCGGTATAGGGGACGCCGTGGGCGTCGGCGTAATGGTTAGCGTCGGGGTCACTGTCAGGGTCGAGGTAATTGTCGGTGTCGGTGTTATCGTGGGGGTAGGTGTGATGGTGGGAGTAGGGCCTTGTTCGATACAATAGAGGTTACTATCCCACGAGCGAACATACACCCTTCCATCCGAACCTATCGCGGGTGAGGAAACTATGCCGGTGTAGGCTTCATAACTCCAGCATAGACTTGCGTTTGAATTGAGGCTGTAGAAACACCTATCCGTCGAGCCGACATACACCTTCCCGTCGGAACATATCGCGGGCGAGGAAGAATCTATGTAGTTCCCGGTTTGCCAACTCCATGCGAGACTGGCGGTTGAATTCAAACTGTAGAGGTTATTATCCCACGAGCCGACGTACACCTTCCCGTCCGAACCTATCGCAGGAGAAGAGGTTATCCAGTACCCGGTTTGATAACTCCAGTCAAGGCTTGCGTTTGAATTGAGGCTGTACAAGCGATTATCCATCGAGCCGACATACACCTTCCCGTCCGAACCTATCGCGGGCGAGGAAGAATCTATGTGGTATCCGGTTTGATAACTCCAGTCAAGGCTCGCGTTTGAATTAATGCTGTAGAGGTTATTATCCCAAGAGCCGACATACACCTTCCCGTCCGAACCTATCGCGGGCGAGGAAGAATCTATGT
>JBAXOY010000048.1:0-21118 GCA_037133055.1 Chlamydiota bacterium | reverse complement strand
TGAGGCACGTGGACGAGGCGATCGACCTCGGGCTCGAGATGGAGCACGGCTACCGGCACACCGCCTCGATGTTCTCACGGAACATCGAGAAACTCTCGAAGATGGCGCGGCTCGTCAACTGCTCGATCTTCGTGAAGAACGGCTCGAACGGCTGCGGCCTCGGCCTCGGCGGCGAGGGGTACACCTCGTTCACGATCGCCAGCCCCACGGGCGAGGGGCTCACCTCCGCGAAGGATTTCACGCGGGTCCGCCGCTGCACGTTGGTGGACTATTTCAGAATCGTGTAAAAGCTAATGCCCGCGACGCTCGTAGACAAAGTCAAAAAGGCCGGCGTGGTCGGCGCCGGGGGCGCCGGCTTCCCCACCTGGAAAAAGATAGACGCGCGCGTCGACTACGTCATCGCCAACGGCGCCGAGTGCGAGCCGCTCCTCCACAACGACCAGCACCTGATGGCCCGCGAGGCCGCGAGGGTGGTGAAGGGGATTGAGCTCGTCATGAAGGCCACCGGGGCGAAAAAGGGCATCGTCGGGCTCAAGGAAAAGTACAGGGACGCGGTCGCCTCCTTCCGGCGCGCCCTGGGCAAGAAGGACCACATCCGCCTCGCGTTCCTCGAGAACGCCTACCCCGCGGGGGACGAGTTCGTCATCGTCTACGAGACGACGGGCCGCGTGATCCCGGGCGGGGGCCTCCCGCTCGACGTCGGGGTCGTGAACAGCAACGTGGAGACGTTCAAGAATATCGCCGACGCCGAGGAGGGGGATCCGGTCACGTCGCGCTACATCACGGTCGCGGGGGCCGTCAGGAACCCCGTCACCCTCGAGGCCCCGATCGGCACCACGTGGGCCGAGCTGATCGACGCGGCGGGGGGCCCGGCGGTGGAGGATTTCGCGCTCATGCTCGGAGGCCCGATGATGGGAAAACTTTCCTACGACACCTCGCAGCCGGTCACCAAGACCACCGGCGCCGTGGTGGTCCTCCCCCGCGGCCACGCCCTCGTCCGGAGGCGGACGGTGCCCTTCAGCCGGAGCCTGCACGTGACGCGGCAGTTCTGCTGCCAGTGCACCCTCTGCACGATGATCTGCCCCCGCTACCTGCTCGGGCACGAGCTCTACCCGCACCTCGTCATGCGCTCGGTCCTCTTCGGTCTCCCGTTCCCGGAGGGCAACGGCGAGACCACGGCCCACCTCTGCTGCGAGTGCGAGCTCTGCGGCCTCTACATCTGCCCGATGAACCTCCCGATCGCGCGCATCAACGGGAACATCAAGCGGAACCTCAAGGCGCTCGGATGGGAGGCGGGGAAGAAATCCCCGACGCCGACGCCCCGGTTCCTCCGGGAGACCACCCGCATCGCGACCAACCGCCTCGTCGCCCGGCTCGGGCTCGCCCCCTACCAGGTGAAGGTCCCGTTCAGCGACAGGGCGCTCTCTCCCTCGCGCGTGACGATCCCCCTCGCGCAGAACGTCGGGGCGGCGGCGGTGCCGTGCGTGAGGGTGGGACAGCGCGTGAAGAAGGGACAGGTCATCGCCGAGATTCCGGAGGGGAAGCTCGGGGCACGGCACCATGCGAGCATCGGGGGCGTCGTGAAGGAGATCACGGACTCCATCGTGATCGCCGCGGCGCAACAATGACTCTTCACCTCGCCGTTATTGGGGTTTGGGATTTGGGATTTGGGATTTAAGGCAATGGAACCGGCAATCGGATTGATCGAGTTCAACAGCATCGCCTCCGGGATCCTCGCCACCGACGCCATGGCGAAGAAGGCCGAGGTCACGGTGGTGGACTCCCGCGGCATCTGCCCGGGCAAGTATATCGTGCTGGTCACCGGGGACGTCGAGGCCGTCGAGAAGTCGCTCGAGGCTGGCCTCGAGGCCGGGCGCGGCGCGGTCACGGAGAAGCTGATGCTGCCGAACGTGCACGCCCAGGTTGTCCCCGCGCTCATCGCGGCCACGCCGGTCCACGCGCTGGGCGCGCTCGGCGTCATCGAGACCTTCAACGCCCCCGCCTGCATCGTCGCCGCCGACGCCGCCGCGAAGGAGACGGCGATCGAGCTCGTTCTCATCCGGGTCGGCAACGGCCTCGGGGGAAAATCGTTCGTCGTGCTCACGGGAGAGTGGGCCGACGTCGAGGCGGCCGTGCAGGCCGGCATCGACCGGATCAAGGAGATGGGCGCGCTGGTGCGCCGAATCGTGATCCCGAATCCCCACGTCGATCTGAGCAGCTTCATCCTGTGACCGCCGCCGACGGGGCCGCCGCACAGCGCGAGAGAGCATGAAATCAGAACGCGAATATCGCCAGGACATCGTCGAGGTGTGCCGCCGCATGTACGCCCGGGGCTATATTTCCGGCAGCGACGGCAACGTGAGCGTCCGGCTGGGATCCAATCGCATGCTGAGCACACCCTCCGGCATCAACAAGGGGTTCCTCTCCCCGCGCGACCTGATCGTCACGGACATGCGGGGCGCAAAACTCCAGGGCGAGGGGAAGCCCACCGGCGAGCTCTACCTCCACATCGAGGCGTACCAAAGGCGCCCCGACATCGGGGCGGTCGTCCACGCCCATCCGCCCCTCACCATCGCCTTCTCCCTCGCCGGGCTGAAGCTCCCGCAGTGCGTGCTGCCCGAGATCGTGATGATCTTCGGCTCCATCCCCATGGCCGCCTACGCGACCCCCTGCACCGAGGAGGGCCCGCAGGCGATCGCCTCCCTCATCGGAGACTGCGACGCCCTGATCATCGAGCGGCACGGCACGATCACGGTCGGGGACAACGTCTTCACCGCGTACGACCGGCTGGAGAAGGTCGAGCACAGCGCCGAGGTATGCGCCGCGGCGCGCCAGCTCGGCCCGGTCAAGCCCCTCCCGCGCGAGGAGATCGCGAAGCTCCTCGATCTCCGCGAGAAGCTCGGCCTGAAGAGCAAGGTCTACCCCTGCAACAAGTGCGGCATGTGCGAGCCGAAGGGAAACCCGGCGCAGCCCCCGGACGGGCTTGTCGAGGCCCTCTCCGCGGAGCTCTACCGGACGATCAGGGAGAAACTCTGACGATGGCCGGCGCCGTGAAGCCCCCGAAGCCCGCGCCCGCAGCCGCCGCGCCGCGCTTCCCCGAGGTGATGACCATCGACCAGGTCGCCGACTACCTGCACCTGCACAAGCAGGTGGTCTACCGGCACGTGAAGCGCGGCAACATCCCCGCGAGCCGCATCGGCGCGACGATCCGCTTCAAGAAATCGGTCATCGACGCGTGGCTCGAGGAATCCGCGCGGCGCAGCCTCCGGGGCGCGGGCGCGCGCGCGCCTACGCCGAAGCCCGAGCCCCGGGATAAGTTCGTGTGGGAGTAACGCGCCCCGACGTGGCTGTGCCGCAGGAGCAGGAGCCCCCCATGAGCGCTTTTTCTGACGTCTTCGACAAGAGGGAGATGCTGGCGACACTCGTCGCCCGCAACCTGAAGATCCGCTACCAGGGCTCGGCGCTCGGCTTCGCCTGGACGCTCCTGAACCCCCTCTTCATGATGCTCATCTACTGGATATTCATCAAGTTCATGAAGTTCCCGATGAGCATCCCGGGCCTCCTCACCGGGATCCTCGCGTGGCAGTTCCTCACGATGTGCTGCAACGACTCGATCAGCGCCGTCGCGGGCCACCCGAACCTCGTGAAGAAGATCTATTTTCCGCGCATCATCCTCCCGCTCTCGACGGTGCTCGCCAATCTCGTCAACTACCTCCTCTCGCTCCTGGTCCTCTTCGGGTTCGCCCTCCTCGCGGGGAAACTCGCCTGGGGGCCGGGGCTCGCCCTCCTGCCGCTCGTCGTCGCGATCGAGCTCGTCTTCTGCCTGGGGCTCGCCCTCCTCGTCTCCTGCTCGAGCGTCTACTTCAGGGACACCGAGCACATCGTCGGCGTCCTCCTCATGGCGTGGTTCTTCATGTCGCCCGTCATCTACTCGCTTGACTTCATCACCGCGAACAGCCGCATCCCGCCCTGGGCGGTGAGGCTCTATGTTGTGAACCCGATGGCGGGGCTCATCACGCTGTACCGCGCGATCATCGTCGGAGGCCCGTATCCGGGGGTGATTGCGCTCGTCGCCGCGGTCGTCGTGCCGGTAGTCGTCCTCGCGGCGGGGGTGTCGATTTTCAGGAAGTATGAACCCGACTTCGCCGACGAACTGTGACGTACGACTTTCACCACGGAGGACACGGAGCGCACGGAGGTTCACGGAGGAAGCGTCTCGCCGCTTGAACTGGTTGAACCGCTTGAACAGGATATGAAATCCATCGAGGTCAACGGGGTAGGGAAGAAGTTCACCCTGAAGCACGCCGGGCGGAACACGCTCAAGGCGTCCGCCATGTCCATCCTCCGCTGGCGGAAGGGCCGGGAGGAGTTCTGGGCGCTGAAGGACATCAGTTTCACCGCCGAGTCGGGCTCGACGATCGGCATCATCGGCGCGAACGGCGCCGGGAAAAGCACCCTCCTCGGCATCCTCGCCCGCACGATGCGCCCCACGGAGGGCTCGGTCGCGGTGCGCGGCCGCGTCTCCTCCCTCCTCGAGCTCGGGGCGGGCTTCCACCCCGACCTCACCGGGGCTGAGAACATCCGCCTGAACGGCTCCATCCTGGGCCTCACGAGGAGGGAAATCCGGGAGAAGTTCGATCAAATCGTCCGCTTCGCGGAGCTCGAGCAGTTCATCGACATTCCCGTGAAGCACTACTCCTCGGGGATGTACGTCCGCCTCGGCTTCGCCGTCGCCGTCGAGGTGAATCCCGACATCCTTCTCATCGACGAGGTGATGGCCGTCGGGGACGAAACGTTCAAGAAGAAGTGCCTCGAGAAGATCGCCCAGTTCAAGACGGAGGGGAAGACGATGCTGATCGTCTCCCACGACCTCGACACGATCACCGAGGTGAGCGACCGCGTGCTCCTCCTCGACCAGGGGAGGGTCGTCCGGGTCGGCGAGCCGGGGCAGGTCGTGGACCAGTACAAGAGCCTCGGGTTCCAGAAGGCGGGCGCGGTCGTCATCCGGGAATGGGGCACAAAGGAGGCGGTCGTTTCGGCCGTCCGCTTCACCGACGGGAAGGGCGGGGCGGTCGAGCGGATCGCGAGCGGCGGCCCGCTCGTCGTGGAGATCGACTATCGCGCCGGGAAGAGGATCGAGGACCCCGTCTTCGGCTTCGGGATCACGAAGAGCGACGGGACCCTCTGCTGCGGGAGCAATACGATCATCGACGCGTTTCCGGTCGACGCGATCGAGGGCGAGGGGACGCTGCGCCTCTCATTCGGCATGCTCCCGCTCCTTCAGGGGAAATACTACTTCTCCTTCTCCCTCCACACCCGGGACCACAGAACAAGCTACCACAGGATGGACAACTGGTTCAGCCTCTGGGTGGACTGCCCCCGCAAGGCGGAGGGGGTGGCGAATATTGCGTCCAGGTGGGAGAGGAAGTAACCGTCTGTTTCTCGGGCTGATAGTTATAATTCCTGCAGGGGGGCCTTCAGGCCCCCCGCTGCAGCCAAAGGAGCCTGATGCCATGACCGACATATTCCAGATCGGCGCCGACGGCGTGGACGTCGCGGCGATTCAGCGCGAGATCGAGGATCGCGTCGCCCGCAAGAAAGAGGCCGGGGTCTACGACCGGTACGACCTCTCCCGCGTCGCGGCCCTCGAGCTGAGCGGCGTCAAAAGCGAGGCCGATTTCCTCGAGTATTCCCTGAAGGTCATCCAGCAGACCTGGGACATCGACATCGGCGACTTCCCGATCTATTCGAAGGGGGGGATCCTCGGCGCGCCTGCGGTCTTCCTCAAGAAGGCCATCTGGAAGCTCCTCAAGTTCTACACCTACCGCCTCTTCTCCCAGCAGAAGGAATTCAACTGCCAGATGGTGAACGCCATCGTCAGCCTGAACCGCAAACTGGACGCTGCCCAAAAATAAAGAAAACCTGACTCCTTCATCCCCCGCCGTCGGGCAAACGGGATCGGGGGGGATTATTGCGGGGGTATTCCCCGGTCTCCCATGAACACGAGAAAAATCGCCTTCGTAGTGCCCCGCTACGGCGTGCAGTCCGCCGGGGGCGCGGAGATGCTCGCGCAGGGCGTCGCCGAGCGGCTCGCGGCCTCGGGAAACGAGGTCTCCGTACTCACCACCTGCGCCTGCGACCATTTCACGTGGGCGAACCACTACCGCCCCGGGCGCGAGACGATCCGGGACGTGACCGTCCACCGGTTCCCCGTCGACCCGCGCGACGCGGCCGACGACTTCGCCTCCATCCAGGAACGGATCTCCCGCGGGACGGCCGTGGCTCCCGAAGAGGAGGAGCGCTGGATACGCGGGAGCGTCCACAGCGCCCCGCTCTATGACTTCATCCGGGAGAATCGCGACCGGTTCGGCTGCTTCATCTTCCTCCCCTACCTGTTCGGCACCACGTGGGCGGGGAGCGCCGTCGCCCCGGAGAAGTCTCTCCTCATCCCGTGCCTGCACGACGAGCCGTACGCGCGCCTCGGCATATTCCGGGGGATGTTCGCCCGCGTGCGCGGCATCCTCTTCAACAGCCGCCCCGAGCGCGAACTCGCCGCCCGTCTCTTCGGCACGGAGGACGCGAGTGCGGCGGTCGCGGGGATGGGGTTCGAGGCGCGCCCGCGCTATCGCCCAGAGCGGTTCCGAAGGAAGTTCGGGCTGAAAACCCACTTTCTCCTTTACGCCGGGCGGCGGGAGCAGGGGAAGAACACGCCGCTCCTCATCGAGTACGTCCGCACCTTCAGGAAAGGGAACCCGGCGCACCCCCTCTCGCTCGTGCTCCTCGGCACGGGAGAGGTGCGCATCCCGCCCGAGTGCGCCGGCGACATCCTCGACATCGGCTACATCGATGAAGACCTGAAGCACGACGGCTACGCCGCCTCTCTCGCGCTCTGCCAGCCTTCGGTGAACGAGAGCCTCTCCATCGTCCTCATGGAGGCATGGCTCGCCGGCGCGCCGGGGCTCGTGAACGGGCGCTGCGCGGTCACATCCGACCACTGTACGAGAGCGAACGGCGGACTCGCCTTCCGGGATTATTACGAGTTCGAGGAATCGCTCCTCTACCTGCTCGGGCACGCCGGGCTGCGCGAGCGGCTCGCTGCGGGGGGGAGGCGTTACGTGGAGAGGGAATATTCGTGGAACGCCGTGATGAAACGCTATGATGCGGCCTTCGCCCTGTTCGACATATAGGATCCTGTCCGCCATGACGGGGGCGCGGGTTGCCCGGGGTGTTCATGTATAGCCACTGTATCCATCCTCACGACGAAATGCTCACATGGCTGCTTCGAAAGGGCAGGACACGCACGCAGGCCTTTTCTGAATATTTGGCGTCCGGCTATACGATCTACCGGAATATCGGGGATATCCTCGCGGGCACGGGCCGGCGGATCACGGCCCACACATCGTTACTGGATTTTGCCTCCGGCTACGGCCGATTGACCCGCTTTCTCGTCAGGGACGCAGCCCTGCAGAATATCACTGTTTCGGACATTATCCCGGAGGCCGTGCGGTTTCAGACCGCGCACTTCGGCGTCAACGGCGTCGTCTCGACGGAAGATCCCCGCGCGCTGACGATCGGCAAAAGATTCGACGTCATCACCTGCATATCGCTGTTCTCGCATCTCCCGGAGGCGTCATTCGCACAGTGGCTGACTACGTTACTCGACTTATGCGCCGAAGACGGCATCCTCATCTTTACCACGCACCCCCTGGATCATACACCTGACGGAGGGGGCGCCCGTTTCCGCTTTGTCCGAAGGAGCGAATCACGGCTGCTTCACCCCTCGCGTTACGGCACATCCTTCGCGAGTTACCGTTTCGTCGATGGCATCCTCAGGGAGCGCGGCATACAAAGGATCATCTGCTACATCCCGAAAGGACTCAACAAACACCAGGATATCTATGTTGCGGGGCCTTCCGCGGAAGGAACGCGCACTGTCACGGTCCAGACGCTCCCCTGCGGGTGCATCGACGCGGTCGAAATCTCGGGGGATGAAGTCCGTGTCTCGGGATGGGCATACGATCCGGAGGCCGGAAGCCCCGTCCGGGAGGCACGCATCTACCGCAACGAGAAGATGATAGGCCGGACGCAGACAGGGCTAAAGCGGGAGGATGTCGCGAAGCACCTGGGCGACCCCCGCGCCCTGCACACCGGTTTCAGTTGCGCATGCCGTTCCGAGTTCGACCGAACGGACACGGTGTGCGCCGCCATTAGGGGAGAAAAAACCTCGAACCTCCTCTTCTACCGCGCGCACGATCAACAGCCCTTGCGGGCGAAGCTCGCGCCGGCGATGAACGCCCTCGGCAATCTCTTAAACAGGTTGACGGGGAGAAGGCGGCCGTGAGGAATCACCATCAGGGGCGCGCCGCATGAAGATCAACCAGCTCCTTCCGGGATTCGGCAGCGGCGACGCGATCAGCACCTTCGCCCTCGCGCTCCGGGAGATCGCCGGGGGATGGGGCATGGAATCCACCATCTACTGCGAGCCGCGCCACGTCCACCCCGCGGTCGAGCGCTTCTGCGAGGATTACCGCCGCTGCCCCTCCCCCGGCGGCCCGTCCGACATCACCCTCTACCACTACTCGGTCGGCTCGCCCCTCTCGGATTTCTTCCGGGGCCTCCGCACGCGAAGGGTCCTCGTGTACCACAACATCACCCCGCACGAGTGGTTCCGCGGCGTCCACGAGGAGAAGATGCGCGCCCTCTGGGAGGGGCGGCAGGAGCTGAAGTCGCTCGCCGGGGTGCCCGACCTTTCGCTCGGCGTTTCCGACTACAACCGGCGCGAGCTCGAGGAGTTCGGCTTCTCCCCCACCGGCGCGCTCCCGCTCATCGCCGACACCGCGAAGCTCTCCGCCGCGCCCGACCCCGCCTTCATAAAGCGGTTCGGGGACGGAACGGCGAACCTCCTCTTCGTCGGCAGGGTGGTCCCCAACAAGCGCGTCGAGGACCTGCTCAGGATCTATTTTTATTTCCGTAACACGGTCAACGCGAACTCGCGCCTCATCGTCGCCGGCTCGATGACCGGGATGGACCGCTACACCTCCTCCCTGCGCGCCCTCGTCACGGTCCTCGACCTCCCCGACGTGGTCTTTCTCAACCATGTCACCGACCCCGAGCTCTTCGCCCTCTACCGCACCGCGTCGGTCTTCCTGTCGATGAGCGAGCACGAGGGGTTCTGCATCCCGCTGATCGAGGCGATGCACTTCCGCGTCCCGGTCGTCGCGTACGCCGCCGCGGCCGTCCCGGAGACGCTCGCGGGGGCGGGCGTCCTCGTGAGGGAGAAGGATTTCGCCGCGATCGCGGAGCTCATCGGGAACCTGGTCTCGGACACGGCCCTCCGCGACGCGATTGTCGAAAAGCAGCTCCCGCGCGTCGCGGCGTTTTCCCGTGATACAGTTGAGGAGCGGTTCAAGGGGCTGCTCGGGCCATGGCTGCGGTAACGCTCTCCCATGCCACCGTGCGGCGAATATCAGAGTTATCCACAGCCATAGGGCACACTTAAGTGTGCCCTATAGTGTGCCCTACGGCGTATGAACAGGATGTCAACCATGCCGGGATCGATGAAACTCCTCATCTTCCTCCCGATCCTCCTCCTAATCCCCGGCTACCTGATCCTCCGGGCTTCCCGCGGCGGCGCCCCGCCCGCCGCGCGCCGCGCCCGGCGTGGCTGGCTCCAGGCGGTCGTCGCGAGCATCGCCGCGAGCTCGTGGGCGGGGCTCGCGCTCCTCGAGTGCGGGAGGTTCTCCCCCGCCAATCTCCTCGTCGCGCTGGGGGTGTTTTCGGTCCTGGTCCTCGTGATATTCCGTCCGACCTTGAGAGGCCGCACCACACGTCCCCCTAGGGGGGCCTTAAGGCTCCCCTACGAAAAGGGAGAGAATGAAGACCCCGGACCGGGCTGCCCTGTCTGGCCCCTCGCCCTCGTCCTTTGCGCGTTCGCCGCGGCGTGCCTGTGGGCGGGACCGTCCGAATATATTTTCGGCGGCTGGGATTCCGGCGAGTACGTCGCCATGGGCGCCTCCTTCGCGGAGAAGGGCCGCATCGTCTACCGCGACGACTTCTTCGCCTCGGTCCCCGCGCCGGAGAGAGCGCTCTTCACCGATGGCGGGCGACGCTACATGGGCTTCAACCTCACGGGCCTCGATGGCGCGGTCGTGAGCCCGAAGTTCATGCACCTCTACCCTCTCTGGCTCGCCCTCGCGATAAAGCTCTCCGGGCTCCGCCTCGCGCTCTCGCTCAATATTCTTTTCTCCCTTGTCTCGATTGCGCTCTGCTGGCGCATCACGCTCGCCCTGGGCGGACGCACGGCGGCGTTCGCCTCGGCGGCGCTGATGGCCTCGAGCGGGATCGAGCTCTGGTTCTCCCGGTCCCAGTGCGCCGAGCCCCTCGCCCAGCTCTTCTTCCTCGCTGCGGTCCTCTTCTGGGTCCTCTGGCGGCAGGGGCGCGGACGAATCTATGCGCCGTTCTCCGCCGCGTGCATGGGGATGATGTTCCTTGCGAAGTTCGATACGCTCCTGATCCTCCCGCTTGCCTCGATCGCGCTGCTCGCGACGGAAAGAAAAGAGGGCGAGGGCGCCTTCCTGCTCGTGCTCCTCGCCGCACTCGCCCATCTGTCGGCCCACATGATCTGGTGGGACAGGCCGTATGCCGCGGCGATCCTCGCGAATCTCCCCGCCCCGCTGCGCGGAAGGGGCGCGATCATGATCCCCGCCGGACTTCTCGCCTCGATCGCGATGGTCCCGGTTCTCAGGAAGGCCGGTGTCCGCGCGTTCACACCCGCGCGTCTCCCCCTCCCGGCGCGCTGCATCACCGGGGCCGCGGCCCTCGCCGCCGCCTTTTTCTTCTCCCGCGGGACGGGGAACCTCGCCCGGTTCGGAGGGATCATGGGAACCGGCCTCCTCTGCTGGGGGATCGCCGCGCTCGCCTATGTGTGGTGCGGCGGCGTGCGTTCGGACAAGGGCCTCCCCTGGTGCGCGGCCGTCGGCGCGCTGGCGGTCTTTTCCGTTTCGCTCATGGGCGAACGCGGGCTTTACCCGTGGTCTGCGCGACGATTCCTCCCCGTCGCCGTTCCCGCCCTGTACGTCTTCTCCGGCTGCTTCGCCGCCGAGGTCGCGCGCCTCGTCACGCGGAGATGGCGCGCCATTCCCGTCGCGGGCCTCGCCCTCCTCGCGCTCTCCCCCCTGATGGAGTTCCCGTTCCTCCTCACCGCGCGCGATTATCCTAAAGCCGCGGATTTCCTCCCCCGCCTCGCCGCGGCGACGGAGGGCTACGACATCCTCCTCGCCGAGCAGACCAAACTCGCCGTCCCGCTCGACTTCCTCTGCCGGCGCAACGTCCTCCTCTTCAAGGACACGGAGCAGACCGCCGCGAAATGCGACCGTGCCGAGACGCTCATCGAACGATGGCTCGCGCAGGGAAAGCGCGTGGCCTACGTGACCTCCGGCCCCGCATTCACCGGGAAGAACCTGGCGTTCACGGAGAAGGCGATGGTCTCGTTCCCGACCTCCGTCCTACCCCTCGGGCACGGCGAGATGCCGCGGGGAGGCGTTCCCGTGACGGTCGTCGTCCGGGTGCTCGAGGCTCTCCCGCTCTCCAACATGCCGCCCGCGCGCGAGACCCGGTATGACATCGGCTACCACTGCTTCGGCATCGAGGACGGATTCTCGGGTCCCCGGCGCGCCGGCCCGGACGGGACCGTGGGCCGATGGACAAAGGCGCGCGCAGCACTTATACTACCCTGGGCCGGCGGCGCCGGCGGCGGGGAGATCATCATCTCGGCCGCGGCGGGGCGCGCGAACGCGACGCGGGTCGAGGTGTCGGTCGGGGGAAGGAACGTCGGCGGTTTCGACGCCGCCGTCTCCATGCGGGACTACGCGCTCCCGTTCCCCGCCGGCCTCCTCCCGGGGGAAAAACGCGCGCGGATCGAGCTGCGGTCGGAGAGCGGGGTATTCATGAAGCGGGTTGTCATCAGGACCGATCTGTAGAGGGGGCCATGCCTGACGCCGCGGTTCACCAGATCGTCGCAGGGTTCGTCGAGGGGGACGCGATCAGCAATTACGCGCTCGCCCTCCAGGCGATCTTCCGCGCGTGGGGACACGAGTCAGAGATCTTCTGCCCCCTCCGCCACATCTCCCCCCGCATGCGCGGCAGGGCGCGCGACCTCGCCGCGCACCGCGCCCGGGCGAAACCGGGCGACCTCATGTTATTCCACTTCTCCATCGGCTCGGAAACGGTGGACTATTTCAGGGGCCTGCCCGCCCCGCGGGTGCTCGTCTACCACAACATCACCCCGGGCCGCTACTTCCACGCCCTCTACGACGATCGGGAGCTCCTCCTCGACCAGGGGCGCCGCGAGCTCGCGTTGCTCGCCGGGGTGCCCGACCTGTCCCTCGCCGACTCCTCATTCAACGCCGCGGAGCTGAAGGAGGCGGGGTTCAAGAGGGTCGAGGTGATGCCGATCATCCTCGGGGCGGAGCTCTCCGGGGTGAAGCCCGACGAGAGCGTCGTCCGCCGCCTCCACGACGGGAAGAAGAACATCCTTTTCGTCGGGAGGATCGTCCCCAACAAGCGCTACGAGGACCTCCTCAGATGCTTCCACGCCTGCCGCCGCTTCGTCGGCGCAGAGGCGCGCCTCCTGCTCGTCGGCTCGTACATGGGCCTCGAGCGCTACCTCGCCTTCCTGAAGAACATGGCCCGCGAGCTCCGGCTCGACGACGTCCTGTTCACCAACCACGTCCGGCAGGACCAGCTCGCCGCATACTACCGCGCCGCCGACCTGTTCCTCTGCATGAGCGAACACGAGGGGTTCTGCATCCCCCTCCTCGAGGCCATGGCGGCCGGCGTCCCGGTTCTCGCCTACGCCGCGGGCGCCGTCCCTGAGACGCTCGGCGGGAGCGGCGTCATGGTCCGCGAAAAAGATTACCCGAGGATCGCAGAGATGATGGCGGCCCTGCTCGCCGACGGGCCGCTGCGCGCCGGGGTGATCGCCCGGCAGAGGGAGCGGCTCGCGGCGTTCGACCCCGCCGCCCTCGAGCGGAGGCTGAGAGGATACCTTTCGCCATGGCTCTAGCGCTCTTCCGCATCCTCGCGCCGCTCTTCCTCTTCTTCCTGCCCGGCGCGCTGTTTCTCCGCCTCGTCTCCGCGCGCGGGCGGGGGCCGCTCCCGCGGGATTTCCGCGAGTGGCTTTTCATCGCCGTGCTCGCGAGCGTCCTCGCCGCATCGTGGATCGGGCTCGCCCTCGCGGAGCTCTCCGTCTTCTCGCTCCGCGCGGTCGTCATCGCGCTCGCCGTTCTTTCGCTCGCGCTGATCCTCGCGTCGCGCGGAAGCGCCTGGGGCATGCCGCGCGCCGGCGGCAAAGGCCTCGCGTGGGCCGGACTCTTCGCCCTGCTCGCGGCCGCTCTCTACTCTCCCCCCTACGAGTACGCGCTCGGGAACTGGGACCCCGGGACCTACGTGAACACCGGCGCGCGGCTCGCCCGCCGCGGCGCCATCGCCTACCGCGACCCGGTCCTCGAGGCGCTCCCCCCCGGCGACCGGTCCCTGTTCTACTTCACGCACCTGATCCCGCAGCGGTACGAGGGAGGCATGTCGATCGGCGACCATGACCGCGCGATCGTCTCGCCCCATTTCTATCACCTCTACACGGTCTGGATCGCCCTCTTCCACGCGCTCGGCGGGCTCCGCCTCTCGCTGTGGGTGAACCCCGCGCTCGGCCTTCTCGCCCTCGCCGCGTTCGCCCTCGCCGTCCGCGAGCTCGCGGGGGGAAGAGGCGCTTCGCTCGCCGCCCTTTTTCTCGCGTGGAGCGCCGCGGAGATCTGGTGCGTCCGCTTCCCCACCGCCGAGATCGCCGCGCAGCTCTGCCTCTGGTCCGGCCTCTTCTGCCTGTTCCGCGCGCTCGACGAGGACCGCGCGGGGTGGGCGCTCCTCGCGGGGGTCTGTTTCGCCGAGGCGCTCCTCGCGATCTTCACGGCCGCGATCCTCCTCCCCGCGCTGCTTATCGCGCTCTTCTTCTTCAGGAGCCGCCGCGCGGCGGCCGCGTTCCTCGTCCCGCTCCTGCTCGGGATCGCGCACCTGCTCATCCAGGACATGACCGTCTGCCGCCCCTATTTCGAGCGCCAGGCGGAGGTCCTCCGCTCGTACGGCCTCACCCCCCTCCGCCTCGCGGCCGCGGGGGGAGGATTCCTGGCGTTTCTCGGCGCCCTGCGCGCCGTCTGGGGGCGGGCATCGCGCCTCGCAGTCTCGCGCCTGTTCCGGTGGGCGCTCATTGCCGCGCTCTCCGCGCTCTCCCTGTACGCCTATCATTTCCGGCCGCACCTCGGCGGCGGGGCCGACGCGCGGAACCTCCGCGAGCTCGGCTGGCTCGTCTACCCGTTCTCGGCGGGCCGGTGGCACATGCCCCTCGGCCTCCTCCTCGCCCTCGCCGGGATGATCCTGTTCATTCGGGAGGGGCTCGACGGGAAGCGCGGCGTATTCTTCATGGTCGCCGTTCCGGTCTGCGCGTTCTTCGTGACCCGGAAGCTGATCTTCCCGTCGTACCTGTGGGCCGTCAGGCGCTACATCCCGCTCGCCTTCCCCGCGCTCGTCTTCTTCATGGCGTACCCGCTGGCCCGCCTCGCCGAACGCGGGAAGGCCGGGAGGGTAGCCGCGGCGGGCGCGGCCCTCGTCCTCATCGCCTGCATGCAGTTCGGCTACACGCGCCGCGTCATGCCGACCGACTACGCCGGGACGGTGGAGTTCCTCGCGCGGCTGGCCGCCCCCCTCGATCGCGGCGGAATGTATGTCTGCGAGGGGAGCGGCATGGCGGCCCCGCTCGACTGCGTGTACGGCCTCGATATTCTCCAGCTCTCCGGACAGACCCCGGAAAAATGCCGGGCGGTCGAGGGAGTGATGCGGCGCTGGCTGGAGGCAGGGCGGCGCGTCTACTATATTTCGCGCGGCGGATGGCCGATCTCCCCCGCCCTCAGTTTTGTCCCCGTCCGGTCCGTCCCGCTCACGACCGACCACCTCGAGTACCGCGTGGGCGCCTTCCCGAAGAAACGGATCCCGATCGAGATCATTGCGCGGGTCTTCCGCGTGGAGCCGCTCGGCGATTGCCCCGAGGGAGGCGCGTCGGGCCGCGTCATCGAAATCGGGGAGGACGCGTTCCCTCTCCTCCGCGGGTTCTACGGGCCGGTGATGCGATGGGAAACGGAAGGCGGGAAACCGATGCGGCGCTGGGCGAGATGGACTGCCGGAGACGCCGCGCTCGCCATCCCCACGCTCGGGTCGCGCGGGAATCTCGCGGTGACGCTCCGGGCCGCGGCCCCGGCGATGCAGCGTGCCGGGGTCGGGAGCGTGCCGGTCAGGGTTTCCGTCGAGGGCAGGGAGATCGCGACAGTCTCAGTCAGCCCCTCGATGGGAGACTGCCGGTTCACCGTCCCCGCGGCGGCGCTGCCGCCGGGTAAGTCCCGCGCATCGCTCGAGATCCGATCGCCCGTCCACAGGGCCCCCCCCCAGGAGTTCCTCGAACCGCGCGACCTCGGCATCTGCATCGACCGCGTCGAGGTCGCCCGCGCCCCCCGCGATTCCTGACCTCGCCCGCGTCCCGGTGTGGTACCATACGGCGGTGACTGCAATTCCCTTCACAAGGAGGCGTCCATGAAGGCGGGAAGATCCGCGGTCCTGTTCCTGGCGTGCGCGGCGCTGGCATGCGCGGCGGCGTGCGCGCGGAAAACGGTGGTGATCGAGAACCGCTACACCAATGGGGAGGAGCTCAAATACCGCCTCGTCACGAGGGGCACCGGCACGACCTCGATGACGGGGCTTCCAGGCCATGCCGCGAAGTCGGAGATGCCCATCAAGATGGACATGGAGCTCGCCTACAAGACCGTCGTCAAGAGCGTGGACGCCCAGGGTACCGCCGAGGTGGAGGCGTTCTTCGATCGGTTCAGCTCCATCAACGAGAGCGGCGCGTTCACGGTGCGCATCGAAGCGGACGAAAAGGGCGCGCGGATCATCCAGGGAGAGACGGTGTCGAAGGACGCCCCGGGGCTCGACGGCCTGAAGACGTTCTTCGCGAAGCCGATGGCGTTCACGGTGGACAAGCGGGGCACGGTGCTCTCCGTGACCCAGCCGGGCGGCGCCGGAACGATCCTCCCCCAGATGGACCTGAACATCTTCCTCAAGCAGGGACAGTTCCTCCTGCCGGAAGGCCCCGTCACCGTGGGCCATTCCTGGGATGAGAAGCGCAGCATCTCTCTCGGGGAGGCGATGGGCGGCAAGGCTGCGGGCGCCGGGTCGCTCACGCTCGATATCCGCTACACGCTCGCGAGGCTGGTCACCCGGGGCGGCAGGAACTGCGCCGAGATCACGCTCCGCGGCGAGATGGACATGAAGGACGTGGCGATCAATCCCCCGGGGCCCGCGGCGCAAAACCTCCGGATGAAGACGGTCTTCGACCGCCTGAAACAGACCAACGCCGGGACCATCTTCTTCGACCTCCGGAAGGGGTGCCTCGTCGAGATGCACCTCGACACGGATCAGGACGTCACAATGACGATGAAGATGGCGAATACCGGAGCGGAGGCGAAACTCTCCACCGTGACGAAGATGAAAACCGGCTCCGACCTGAAGCTGGTCGAATGACCGCCACGATCCGCGATCTCCTTCTCCCCGTGGCGGACACGCTCGCGCGGGTCGAGGAGATCATCCGCGGCTGCCTCTCCTCGGCGGAGGAGCGGATAGGAGAGATCGAGCGCCGGAGCCTCGAGGGCGGGGCGAAGCGCATCCGCCCCGCGCTCGCGCTCCTCGCCGGCGCGGCGTGCGGCGGAATCCGCGGCGCCCACCTCTCCCTCGCCGCCGCGGCCGAGCTCATCCACATGGCGACCCTCGCCCACGACGACGTCATCGACGCCGCCGCCGTGCGGCGCGGGCGGGCGACCCTCAACGCCTCGTGGGGCAACAGCGTGGCCGTCCTCTACGGCGACTATCTCCTCGCGCGCGCCTTCGAACTCCTCGCGGGCGGCGACGGCGCGGGGCTCCTCCCCGCCATGGTTCGCACGACGCGGGAGGTGTGCGAGGGGGAACTCTCCCAGCTCCGCCGCCGGTTCGACATCTCGATGACCGAGGCGGAGTACCGCGAGATGGCGTCGAAGAAGACGGCCTCGCTCTTCGCCGCGTGCTGCCGCCAGGGGGCGGAACTCGCAGGCGCCCGTTCGCCCATCGTGGAACGGCTCGAGCGGTTCGGCCGAGGCTTCGGCATCGCATTCCAGATCGCGGACGACTGCGCGGACGTCGCGGGAACGGGAAACGACAAGGACCGGCTCAAGGACCTCGAGGGCGGCCGCGTGACCCTTCCGCTCATCAGGGCGCTTGCCGCGCTCACGGGCGGGCGCCGCGAAGACCTCGCCCTCGCGTTCCGCGAGGGGAATGTGGCGTCGTGCAGGGGGGAGATACTCATGTCGGGCGCGGTCGAGGCGTGCATGCGGGACGCCGCGGCGACGATCGAGTCAGCCGCGTCCGAGCTCTCGCCGCTCCCGGACTCGCCCGCGCGGTCCGCGCTCCGCGCCCTCGCGGGATTCGTCGCGGAACGGGCCCGGGACTGACCGGCGGTTGTCGGGGCGGGGGAGGGAATCAGTTCCCGCCCTGCCCGCGGGAAAGCCGGTCGGCGAGGGCGATTTCCTGCAGCCCCTCCCGGACCTTCCCGAGCCGGGTCAGCGCGAGCCCCAGGTTCCGGTGCGCCTCCGCGAAACCGGGCCTCAACACCGAAGCCCGGCCGAACGCGTCCGCCGCCTCCTCGTATCGCCCCTGCCGCATGCGCACGAGCCCGATATTGTAGCGCCCCTCGAAAAAGCCCGGGTCGGCCTCCGCCGCCTTCCCGAACTCCTCCCCCGCCTCGTCGAGGCGCCCGAGCGCGAGGAGGGCGTTTCCCATGTTGTTGTGAGGGTCCGTCTGCTTCGGGTCGAGCGCGATGGATTGTTTGAACACCGCGATCGCCTCGTCCGCCCTCCCCGCCCCTAGGAGGGCGAGGCCGAGGTTGTTGTAGCCGTCCTTCACCGAGCCGTCGAGCGTCACGGCGGCCTTGAGCTCCCCGATCGCGCGGTCGTAGCGGCCGAGCTTGATGAGCGTCTTCCCGAGGTTGTAGTGCGCACGGAAATCCCCGAGCGTCCTCCGCGCCATCTCCTCGAACTCCGGGAGCGCCTCGGCGTAGAGGCCCCGCTCGAAAAGCGTTTTCCCGAGCGCGTAGCGGAAGGCGTAGCTCTCGGGGCTTTCCCCGATGAGCCGGCGCAAAATCCCGTCCGCCCCGGCCGCGTCCCCGCGCTCCCGCATGTCCGCGGCCCTGATGAACTCGACCCGCATCCAGACCGCGTCCTTCGGATCCCGGAGCGCCGTCCCCTCCCCCGCAGGCGCGGCCGATACCCCTCCGAGATAGCCGAGGCTTTCGAGCGCCCTGCGCCCCGCCTCGTCCGTCGCGACCTTCGACGCCTCCGCCTTCGTCATCCCCTTCTCGACGAGCGCGAGGCGCGCCTCCATTTCCTTCGCGCGCGCACCATCCTTCGCGAAGAGGTTCGCATCCTCCCCCGGGTCCTTTTCGAGGTCGTAGAGCTCCTCCCGCGGCGCGTCGATGTATTTCCACCCGGGGCGCGTCAGACTCCTGAGGGGGCTCCAGCCGTATTCGGTGAGCGGAAACTCCGTTTCGCCGTAGCACGGCGCGCCCTCCGCCGGCTTTCCCGCGAGCGCCGGGGCGAAGCTCCTTCCGCTCACGCGGCCCGCAGGCTTCCACCCGAGGAGATCGAACACCGTCGGGAGCAGGTCCACCGATGAGACCAGCGCGTCGGAGCGCAGGCCGGGGGGAAAGCGCCCGGGGCGCGACACGATCAGCGGCACCCGCATGACGGAGTCGTAGAGGAGCAGGCCGTGCTCCTCCTCGCCGTGGTCGCCGAGCCCCTCCCCGTGGTCGCCCATGGCGATCACGATGGTGCGGCCGCGGAGGTTCCTCGATTCAAGGTATTCCAGTATGCGCCCCACCTGCCGGTCCATGAACGAGACCTCGAGGTCGTACGCCTTCCCGATGTCGCGGACCTCTTTCGGGACGTAGTACGGACGGTGCGGATCGAAGAAATGGACCCAGCAGAAGAACGGCCTGCCCGAGTTCTTCCCGAGCCACGCGAGCGCCGCGTCGGCGACCTTGTCCCCCCTCCGGTAGCGGTACATCACGGTCCCGGCCTGCACCTCCCGCTCGTCCGGGACCTCGTACTGGTCATAGGTCCCGAACCCGCGGTCGAGCCCGAAGCGCCTGTCGAGCACGAACGCCGCGACGAACGCGGCGGTCCGGTAACCGCGCGCGGCGAACGCCTCCGCGAACGTGGGAATCTCCTTCGCCAGGGCGTGCGTTCCGTTCACCCGGCAGCCGTGCTCCGGCGGGTAAAGGCCCGTCATCATCGTCGTGAGGGAGGGGAGCGTGAGCGGGACGTTGCAGCGGGCGCGGGTGAACCTCACGCCGTCCGCGGCGAGGGAGTCGAGCGCGGGGGTGGATCCGCCCGCGTAGCCGTAGCACCCGAGGCGGTCGGACCGGGTCGTGTCGAGGGTGATGAGGAGGACGTTCGGCCCGCGGTGAAGCGTGCGCCAGAGCCATGCCCCCGCGACGGCCGCAACGACCGCGACGATGACGAGCGCCGTCCATTTCTTCATCGGCGGCCATTATAGCATGGTTTTATCCCCGGGTTCTCCGTGCGCTCCGTGGTGAAATTTTATTTTATTTTGACCTGCCCCCGCCGACCTGCTAACATGAGGCAGCGGCATTCAGCGGGCTGCAGACAGGAGGTTTCCATGCGCGCACGAAGTATCACAGCGGCGGTCGCGATGTGCCTTGCGGCGGCGGGCGCATCGGCGCAGACCTACACGGTTCTCCACAACTTCGCCGGCGGCCCGGCCGACGGCGCTGAGTCTTTCGGCGGCCTGATCACCGACGGAGCCAAATTCTACGGCACCACCAACCGCGGGGGCGCCAACGACAGGGGAACTCTTTACTCGATGAACATGGACGGGACCGGGTTCACGATACTCCGCTCATTCGGCCCCGCCCCTGACGGAATAGGCCCGAGCCTCCCGCCAGTCCTCGATGGCGGCGTGCTCTACGGCACGACCGTGGACGGCGGCGCCGCCGGCAAAGGGACTCTCTACACAATCAGGACCGACGGCACGGATTATGCTGTCCTTCGCAGCTTTACCGGGGTCCCCGACGGGGAGAGCCCCCAGGGCCCCCTGGTCCTTTCCGGCGGCGTGCTCTACGGCATAACCGAAAGCGGCGGCCTCACCAACCACGGCACCGCGTACTCCTTTCGGACGGACGGCACGGCCTATGCCGTCATCCACAATTTCGCCGGCTCCCCGCTCGACGGGGAAAAGCCGCGCGGCACCCTCTTCCTCGAGAACGGAACCCTGTACGGAGCGGCCTCCGAGGGGGGGACATACCTCGCGGAAGCGGGGACTCTCTTCTCGATGGCGACGGGCGGGAGCGCCTACACGACCCTGCACAATTTCTCGTTCAGCGACGGCGCGGATCCTGCCGGCGCGTTCGTCTCGGACGGGACACAGCTCTACGGCATGAGCATGGTCGGCGGAACCGCCACCTCCGGCATCCTGGCCTATTACGGCGGGGGCACCATCTTCGCCTCCGACGGGAACGGCTCGAACTTCCGCGTCCTCCACGACTTCGATTTGACGAACGGCGGCGCCCCGCAGTCGGGGCTTGTCCGCGTCGAGGACCGGCTCTACGGGACGACGTTTTCCGGCGGGGGCGCAGCGATCCCCGGCCCCGGCACCATCTTCACGATCAACACCGACGGCACGGGGTACACCGTCCTCCGCACCTTCGACGGCCTCGTCCTGGGCGCCGGATCCCGCCCGACGGGATTCCCGCTCGTCGTGAACGGCACGTTCTACTGCAACACCCCGGTGGGCGGCACGCAGGGCAAGGGCGTCGTGTTCTCGTACGTCATCCCGACGCCGCCGCTCCGGGTGACGCTGAGCACCATCTTCCCGGCGGCGGGGAGCCCGTGGACCATCGACGTCGCGGTCCAGCCGCTCGCCCAGCGCTTCGACGCGTGGGCCGTCATCCAGGGTCCCGACGGGACGTACCACTCGA
>JBAXOY010000047.1:0-21573 GCA_037133055.1 Chlamydiota bacterium | reverse complement strand
GGGGGTGGACGCGGTGCGGAAGATCCGCGAGATCATCGGGGCCACCGACCCGCGCAAGGCCGACGTGGCCACGGTGCGGAAGGAGTTCGGGCGGGACATCATGGTCAACGCGGCGCACGCCTCGGACTCTCCCGAGAACGCGAAGCGCGAAATGGAGATCATCGGCTTCGACAGGGACGACGTCGGGCCGATGATCGCGGCGCACCTCGCGCGTCGGCGCCGGCGGGGAGAATGACGCGGCATGAGCGGTAAGGGCCTTTCACGACTGATCGGGGCGGTGGAGCCGTCGCAGACGCTTGCCATCGACGGCAGGGCGAAGGCGCTGTGCGCGGCGGGGAAAGACGTGGTGGGGTTCGGCGCGGGCGAGCCGGATTTCGACACCCCTCCGAACGTCAAGGAGGCGGCCTGTCGCGCGATCGCGGAGGGCCGGACGAAATACACCCCCGTCGCAGGCACCCTTGCGCTCAGGGAGGCGATAGCCCGGAAGCTCAAGGCCGACAACGGGCTTGCCTACGGCCCCGACCGGATCGTGGTTTCCTGCGGCGCCAAGCACGCCCTCTATAACGCCGTGCGCGTCCTCTGCAACCCCGGGGACGAAGTTATCATCCTCTCCCCCCACTGGGTCACCTATCCCGCGCAGGTGATCATGGCGGGGGGGACGCCCGTCTATGTCGCCGCCGACGCCCGGAACGGCTACCGGCTCGACCCCGAAAAGATACGCGCGGCGGTGACGCCGAGGACCCGCGCGATAATCGTCAACAGCCCCAACAACCCCACCGGGTGGGTCGCGGAGCGCGGCGAGCTCGCCGCGCTCGCGGAGATCGCGCTGGAGCACCGCCTCAACGTCATCTCTGACGAGATCTACGAAAAGATCGTCTACCCGCCGGCCGCGCACCTGAGCATCGCCTCCCTGGGCGACGCGGTGAAGGACCTCACGGTGATCGTGAACGGGGTGTCGAAGTCGCACGCGATGACCGGCTGGAGGATCGGGTATCTCGCCGCGGCCCCCGAAATCGCGAAGCTCGCCGAGCGACTGCAGAGCCATTGCACCTCAAACCCCGACTCCATCGCCCAGGCCGCGGCCGTCGAGGCGATGAACGGAGACCAGGGGTTCGTCGCCATGATGGTGCGGAGCTTCCTCGATCGGCGGGACTATCTCGTGAAAAGGCTCTCCGCGATGCCGGACATACGGTGCCAGAAACCGATGGGCGCCTTCTACGCGTTCCCCGACATCTCCGCGCTGAATACCGGATCCACCGAGCTCGCGGAAGAGCTCCTCGAAAAGGCCCTCATCGCGGTGGTGCCGGGCAAGGCGTTCGGCGCGGACGCGAATATCCGCCTTTCCTACGCGACCTCGATGGCACACATCGAGAAGGGCATGGACAGGATGGAGCGGTACCTCCGCGCGCGCTGACCGGCGCCGGTCTGTGTCAAACGTCGAAGCCGTGGTGAAGCGCCATGCCTGAGAAAATCTCGATTGCGCCGGACGGTTCGCTCATCGTCCCCGAATCCCCGACCATCCCCTTCATCGAGGGGGACGGGGTGGGTCCCGAGATATGGCGGGCGGCCTCTTCCGTCATCGACGCCGCGGTCGCCCGCGCCTACGCGGGGGCGCGGCGCATCGCGTGGAGGGAGATTTTCGCGGGGGAGAAGGCGGAGGCGCGCTTCGGCAGGGGGGCTCTCCTGCCCGATGAGACGCTTGCGGCCATCGAGGAGCACGCGGTCGCGATCAAGGGGCCCCTCACGACCCCCGTCGGAGGGGGATTCCGGTCGATCAACGTGACGCTGCGCCAGCGGCTCGACCTCTACGCCTGCGTGAGGCCGGTCAGGTATTTCACCGGGGTTCCCTCTCCGATGAGACACCCCGAGCGTCTGGACGTCGTCATCTTCAGGGAGAACACCGAGGACGTCTATGCCGGGATCGAGTGGCCTGCCGGGAGCAGGGAGGCCGGCCTCCTCGAGGAGTTCCTCTCCGTGCGCCTCGGGGCCTCCGTCCGACCCGGGTCGGCGCTCGGGATAAAGCCCGTCTCGCGTGAGGGAAGCGCGCGCCTCGTGCGGAGGGCGCTCAGGTATGCGCTCGCCCGGGGCAGAAAAAGCGTCACGCTGGTCCACAAGGGGAACATCATGAAGTGGACCGAGGGGGCGTTCCGGGAGTGGGGCTACGCGGTCGCGAGGGAGGAGTTTCCCGGGGTGGTTGCGCGGGAGGGGGACGAGGCGGGGGCGGCGGGCGCGGTCATCATCAATGACCGGATCGCCGACTCGATGTTCCAGCAGCTTCTTCTCCGCCCCGAGGAGTACGACGTGATCGCGACGACAAACCTGAACGGGGACTACCTCTCCGACGCGTGCGCCGCCCAGGTCGGCGGGCTGGGGATGGCGCCGGGCGCGAACATCGGCGACCGGGCCGCGGTCTTCGAGGCCACGCACGGGAGCGCCCCGAAACACGCGGGGAAGGACCGGGTGAACCCCGGATCCCTCATCCTCTCCGGCGTCATGCTGCTCGAGCATATCGGATGGAACGAGGCGGCGGACATGATCGTCGACGCCCTCGAACGCGTTATACAAGGCAAGACCGTTACCTACGACCTCGCCCGCCAGATGGACGGTGCGCGCGAGGTGCGGTGCAGCGAGTTCGGAGCCGCCGTCGTGCGCGCGATGGGCGCGTGAGCGGGCGCGAGCCCGTCGGCGTTACGGCCCAGGGCGATTTGAGGACGCGATGACCGTGTGGGCGCTTGTGGGGCTTCTCCTTGGAGCCGGGCTGGCCGCCTGGTGCGCGGTGAGCGCGGCTCTCGCCCGCGCGGCGCGCAAGGAGAAGATTTCCTCCGCGCGGGCGGAGTGGGAGCGGACATTCGACGTCGCCCGGGACATCACGGCCAGAAAGAGTCTCGAGGAACAGCTCCTGCACGCGCAGAAGATGGAGGCGGTGGGTCTCCTGGCGGTCGGGATCGCCCACGAGTTCAACAACATCCTCACCGGGATCAAGGGCTACGCCCACCTCGCCAAGGGCTCCCTCGCCGCGGGAAGCAATTTCATGAACGACATGGAGGCGATAGAACGCCTCGCGCAGCGCGCGGCCGACCTGACGGACGCCTTGCTCGCGTTCGTGAAGAAGGGGGAGCACCGCTTCGAGCCGATCGACCTCGTCCATCTGGTAGAGGAGCTTCTCGTCCTCTTCGGGAAGACCGCCGGGAAAAGGATCTCGATTCGCCGTACACTCCCCCCGGACATCCCCTGCGCGCTCGGGGAGCGTGCGCTGGTGAACCAGGTGTTCATGAACCTCTGCCTCAATGCCTGCGAGGCGATGGGGCGGGAAGGCGCGCTCTCCGTCGTCGTCGCCCACACATCCCCGGGGGACGAGTTCTACGCCGCGCACCCCTCCCTGAATCGCGGAGAGTATCTGTCCATCGCAGTCGCGGACACCGGCCGTGGCATCGACGCGGAGACCCGCCGGCGGATCTTCGATCCATTTTTTACCACAAAGGCGAACACTACCGGGATCGGACTAGGGCTCCCCGTCTCCATGGGGATCGTCGAGCGCCACGGCGGGTGCATCGAGGTCGCGAGCGAGCCCGGCAGCGGGAGCACCTTCACGGTCTACCTGCCTGCGGCCGGGGCAAAGGTGGAGGACTCAGCCGCGGGCGCGCCGCCCCCCCGAGGACCTTTCGCGGAACCGGGCGCCTGATGAACCATTTCCTGCTGCTCGCGATCGCGACGGCGCTCGCCATGGACGCCTTTCTGTCCGCCCACGCCGTCACGCCCACACGCCCTTACTCCCGCACGGCTGTTCCCCCTCGCTAATTCCCTTGAACCGCGCGGTATTTTTCGCTACCGTGATTCGTTGTCCATCCATCGGAATGCCTGCGAGCCCAGCGGAGCGGACGCCATGAAAAAAATTCGGATTGGCCTCATCGGACTCGGGACGGTGGGGACCGGCCTCGTGAAAGCGCTCCGAAAGAACGGGCCGCTTCTCCGGGAACGGCTCGGCATCGACCTCGATCTCAGTCTCGTCGCCGAGAAGAACTGGCGGGCGCGGCGCGACGTGCGCATCCCTCCCTCCCGGCGCGCCGCGGATGCCCGGGCCATCCTCGCCGACCCGGCGATTGACATCGTCGTCGAGCTCATCGGCGGGTGCGGGGCCGCGAAGGCCTATATCCTAGAGGCCCTGAAGAGGGGAAAGCACGTGGTCACGGCCAACAAGGCGCTGCTCGCGGAGCACGGGCGGGAGATCTTCCGGCGCGCGCAGGGCCGCCGCCTGGATCTCTACTACGAGGCGAGCGTCTGCGGCGCCATCCCGATCATCAAGGCGCTCCGCGAAGGGCTCGCCTCCAACCGGGTCGACTCGATCTTCGGCATCGTCAACGGCACCTGCAACTACATCCTCTCCAGGATGACGGATTCGGGGATCGACTTCGTCGGCGCGCTCCGGGAGGCGCAGCGCCTCGGCTACGCCGAGGCGGACCCCGCGCTCGACGTCGACGGGATGGACTCCGCACACAAGCTCGCGATCCTGAGCACCCTGGCGAGCGGGAGCTGGGTGCCGTCCCGCGCCGTGTACGTCGAGGGGATCAGGCGCATCAGCGCGCTCGACATACGGTACGCGAAGGAGTTCGAGTACGTCATCAAGCTCCTTGCGATCTTCAAACAGGGCGGCGGCCGGGTCGAGGCCCGCGTGCACCCCACGCTCATCCCGAAAAGCCACCTCCTGGCATCGGTGGGAGGCGCGTTCAACGCGGTCTGCGTCAGGGGGTACCCGGCGGGCGAGATCGTGCTCTACGGCTTGGGCGCAGGGCGCGAGCCGACCTCCAGCGCCGTCCTCGGGGACATCATCGACATCGCGCGCAACATCGACCGGGGCTCCTGCGGGAGGGTCCCCGCGGTTGCCGCCCGCGTCGGCGCCATGCGTGTAAAGCCCATCGGCGAGATAGAGACCCAGTACTATCTCCGGTTTTCGGTCGTGGACCGGCCCGGTGTGCTTGCCCGCATCACCGGGATACTCGGCAGGCAGCAGATCAGCATCGCCTCGGTGCTCCAGTCCGAACGGAAGATCGGCGGCGTGGTCCCGGTGGTGCTGATGACCCACCGGGCGCGCGAGAGGGACGTGCGCCGGGCGATCGCGAAGATCGACCGCCTGCCCGACGTGAAGGACAGGACCGCCCTGATACGGGTCGAGGAGAGGGTGTAGTTCCACGCGATAGCCCCCCCTTGCTATGCAATCTATTCTTGGGATTTTGGATTTTGGATTTGGGATTTTGTCATGAAATATGTCGTGCTTGTGGGCGACGGGATGGCGGATTACCCCGTTCCCGAACTGCGGAACCGCACCCCGCTCGAGGTGGCCCGCACCCCGCACATGGACCTTCTTGCAGTCGGGGGTGCGGGCGGCTTCGTGAGGACCGTCCCGAAGGGCATGGAACCGGGGAGCGACGTCGCAAACCTCTCAATCATGGGCGTCGACCCGTCCCGCTGCTACACCGGGAGGGGTCCTCTCGAGGCCGCGAGCATCGGCATCCCGCTCGCGGACGACGACTACGCGTTCCGCTGCAACCTCGTGACGGTTGCCGACGACACGATGGTGGACTACAGCGGGGGGCATATCTCAAACGGAGAGGGGCGTGTCCTCATCGAGCTCCTGATGGAGAAATTCTCGGGGCGCGGCGTCCGCTTCCTCCCCGGCGTGAGCTACCGGAACGTCATGATCGCCCCCGAGCGCCTGCTCCAGGATGGCGAGGGGCCGCTGCGCTGCGTGCCCCCCCACGACATCACCGGCACGTCGATCCGCCGGCACCTGCCCACGGGCAAGGGAAGCCGCATCCTGAGAGAACTCATGCAGGCCTCCTACCTGATCCTCTCCCAGGACGCGATCAACAAGGTCAAGATAGACCTCGGCGAGAACCCCGCCAACATGATCTGGCTCTGGGGCGGCGGGAAGAAGCCCCTGATAGGGACCTTCCGCTCGGAGCGGGGGCTCGGGGGGGCGGTGATCTCGGCGGTCGACCTCGTGAAGGGAATCGGGCGGTGCCTCGGCCTCGAGGTGATCGACGTCCCCGGGGCGACCGGGTATTACGACACGGATTATTCCGCCAAGGCCCGGGCGGCGCTCGGCGCGCTTGGCGAGGCGGATTTCGTGCTCGTCCACGTTGAGGCGGCGGACGAGGCGGGGCACAACGGCGACCGCTCCGAAAAGGTGCGGGCGATCGAGAATTTCGACGCGAAGATCGTCGGGCCGGTCATCGAGGGGCTGAAGCAGGCGGGGGACCCGTTCAGGATACTGGTCCTGCCGGATCACGCGACGCCGCTCTCGCTGCGGACGCACACCGCCGACCCGGTGCCGTTCTGCCTCTTCGGGAATGGCATCGCTCCGGACGGCATGGCGGCATTCAATGAGAAGGCCGCCGCGAAGGGCTCCCTCAAGATCGAGGAGGGCTGGCGGCTCATGGATTCGCTGCTCGCGCGGTAACGGGCGGCCGGACCCGAAGGGGAATCGGCATGGCGCTGATCGTACAGAAATACGGAGGCACGTCGGTCGCCGATCCGGAGAAGATCCGGAATGTCGCGCGGCACGTAGCGCGCGCGAGGGCCGCGGGCGACAGCCTCGTGGTGGTCGTCTCCGCCATGGGCGACACCACCGACGAACTGATCGCGCTGGCGCACCGGGTTTCCGAGAACCCCGCCGACCGCGAGATCGACATGCTCGTCTCAACGGGTGAGCAGGTCACCGCGGCGCTCCTCGCCATGGCGCTGCACGATCTCGGCGTAGACGCCATCTCGCTGACCGGCGGCCAGGTGGGCATCGTGACCGACGGCGCGCACCGCAGCGCCAAGATCGTCGAGATCAGCACCGCGAAGATCGCGGAGCATCTCGCGCGGGGGAGCGTGGTCGTGGTCGCGGGGTTTCAGGGGGTGGACGAGGACCTCGACATCACGACGCTCGGCAGGGGGGGATCGGACACAACCGCGGTGGCCCTCGCGGCGGTCCTCAAGGCGGACGTCTGTAGGGTATACAAGGACGTCGAGGGGGTGTACACCGCGGACCCGCGCATTGTGCCCGACGCGCGGAAGATCGAGCGCATCAGCTATGACGAGATGCTTGAGATGGCGAGCCTCGGCGCGCAGGTGATCCAGTCGCGCGCCGTCGAGTTCGCCAAGAAATACGGGGTCAGGGTGGAGGTGCTCTCGAGCTTCACCGACAACCCCGGCACGGTGCTCTCCGAGGAGGGGGAAGAGATGGAAGACCTTTTGATACGCGGAGTGACGGTTGACCGCAGCGAGGCCAAGCTGACGATACAGCGCGTGCCCGACCGTCCCGGCATCGCCGCCTCCATCTTCAAGGCGATGGCGGACGCGAACGTCAACGTGGACATGATTATCCAGAACGTGAGCGAGGAGGGGTACACGGACGTATCCTTCACCGTGTCGCGCGATGACTTCAAGAAGGGCGTCCGGGCGCTGGAGCGGATCGTCGCCGAGATCGAAGCGAAGGGGGTGACCTCGGACGAGCACATCGCCAAGGTCTCGGCCGTGGGGGTGGGGATGAAAAGCCACAAGGGGGTCGCCTCGGCCATGTTCGGCGCGCTCGCGCGGGAAGGGGTCAATATCGAGATGATCTCCACGAGCGAGATCAAGATCTCGTGCGTGGTGGACGAGGCGGACGCCGACCGGGCCGCGCGGGCCGTGCACGCGGCGTTCAACCTCGGGAAAATAACCGGGGGCGAGGTGAGGACATGAAAACCGTGAAGCTGTACGACACGACGCTTCGCGACGGAACGCAGGCCGAGGGGATCAGCTTCTCGAGCTCGGACAAGCTGCTGATCGCCCGGAAGCTGGACGAGTTCGGCTTCCACTACATCGAGGGCGGCTGGCCCGGCTCGAACCCGAAGGATATCGAGTTCTTCGTGCAGGTCCGGGCGCTCAACCTGAAGCGCGCGCGCATCGCGGCGTTCGGCAGCACGCGGCGCGCCGGCACGCCCGTCGCCGACGACCTGAACGTCGTGAGGCTCCGCGAGGCGGAGACCCCGGTCGTCACGATCTTCGGCAAGAGCTGGATGCTCCACGTGAAGGAGGTGCTCCGGACGACCGCGGAGGAGAACCTCGCGATGATCCGGGACACCGTCCGCTACTTCAAGGAGCTCGGGAAGGAAGTCATTTACGACGCCGAGCACTTCTTTGCCGGCTATCATGCCGACCGGGACTACGCCGTGAAGACCCTCCTCGCGGCCGAGGGGGCGGGCGCGGACACCATCGTCCTCTGCGACACGAACGGGGGGACGCTCCCCATGAGGCTCGCGGAGGTCATCCGCGAGGTGCGGGAGCGGGTGCGCGCGCCCCTCGGGATACACTCCCACAACGACGCCGGCATGGGGGTCGCGAACGCGGTCATCGCGGTGGAGGCGGGGGCGGTCCAGGTCCAGGGAACGATCAACGGCTACGGCGAGCGATGCGGCAACGCCGACCTCGTGAGCATAATCCCCACCCTCGTCCTGAAAATGGGCATCCCCTGCGTGGACCGGAAGCGCCTCCCGTCGCTCACGGAGCTCTCCCGCTACGTGGACGAGATCGCCAACATGGCGCCGTGGCCGCGGGCCCCCTATGTCGGGGCGAGCGCGTTCGCCCACAAGGGCGGCGTCCACGCCGACGCGGTCCTGAAGAACCCGCAGGGCTACGAGCATATCGCGCCGGAGACGGTCGGGGGGGCGCGGAGGGTGCTCGTCTCGGAGCTCTCGGGGAAGGCGAGCGTCTTCATGAAGGCGCGGGACATGCGCCTCGGCCTGAAGAAGGACGAGCCCGCGCTCCGGAGCGTTCTCTCCGTCATCAAGAGACTCGAGAGCGAGGGCTACGAGTTCGAGGCGGCCGAGGGGTCGTTCAAGCTCCTGGTCGAGAAGGCGCTGAAGCGCCACACCCCCTTCTTCAGTCTCGAGGGGTTTCGGGTGAGCGTCGAAAAGCGCGCGGACGGCCGCCTCATTTCCGAGGCGACGATCAAGGTGAAGGTCGGCGACCTGTTCGAGCACACCGCCGCAGAGGGGGACGGCCCGGTCAACGCGCTCGACAACGCCCTCCGCAAGGCGCTGCTCCCCTTCTACCCCACGATCGCCGACGTGACCCTCGCCGACTACAAGGTGCGGGTCCTCAACGTGAAGGCAGGGACGGCGGCGAAGGTGCGCGTCCTGGTCCAGTCGAAGGACGGGGAAAATAGCTGGGGCACGGTCGGCGTCTCGGAGAACATCATCGAGGCGAGCTGGCAGGCGCTCCTGGACAGCGTCGAGTACAAGCTCCTGCACGACAGGGTGAAGCCCGCGAAGGCGAGGAAACAGTAGGGTGGGCTTCAGCCCGGCCGGCCGGAATCCGTCATGACACGCCTCGCGACCCGGTACGACCTTTTCTCTTCACCCTGTAGGGTGGGCTTCAGCCCGCCCGTCCGGAATCAACCATGAAAGAGCTCGCGACACGCTACGACCCGAAATCCGTCGAGGACCGCTGGTACTCGTTCTGGGAGTCGCGCGGGTATTTTACCGCCCGCGTGCGCGAGGGCCGGAAGCCGTACGTCATCGTCATTCCCCCCCCAAATATCACCGGCATACTCACCATGGGGCACGTCCTCAACAACACCCTCCAGGACATCCTGGTGCGCTGGAAGCGGATGCAGGGCTTCGAGGTGCTCTGGCTCCCCGGCACGGACCACGCGGGCATCGCCACGCAGAATGTGGTCGAGAAGGAGCTCGCGAAAGCCGGGACGAAGCGGGGGAATCTCGGGCGCGAGGAGTTTCTGAAAAAGGTATGGGAATGGAAGGAGCGCTACGGCGACACCATAATCCGCCAGCTCAAGAAGCTCGGCTGCTCGTGCGACTGGAGCCGCGAGCGGTTCACGATGGACGAGGGGCTCTCCCGCGCCGTGCGCGAGGTCTTCGTCCGGCTTCACGAGAAGGGGCTCGTCTACCGCGGCCGCTACATCATCAACTGGTGCCCGCGCTGCCACACCGCGCTTTCCGACGAG
The DNA here is from genome assembly GCA_037133055.1 of Chlamydiota bacterium. GTDB lineage: Bacteria > Auribacterota > Tritonobacteria > UBA1439 > UBA1439 > UBA1439. The sequence goes on along the minus strand of JBAXOY010000047.1, from coordinate 11,585 downwards.
GAGGTCGAGCACGAGGAGCACGACGGGCATCTCTGGCACATCCGCTACCCCCTCAAAGACGGGGGAGGGTACGTCACGGTGGCGACCACGCGCCCCGAGACGCTCCTCGGGGACACGGCCGTGGCGGTCAACCCCTCGGACGGGCGCTACAAGGCCCTCGTCGGAAAGACGGTGGTCGTGCCCTCGGTGGAACGGGAGGTCCCCGTCATCGCGGACGAGTTCGTGGACCCGAAGTTCGGCACCGGCATCGTCAAGGTCACGCCCGCCCACGACCCGAACGACTTCCAGATGGGGCGGCGCCACGGCCTCCCGCAGGTGGCGGTCATGGACGGGAACGCCGTGATGACCGCCGAGGCCGGGGAGGACTACGCGGGAATGGACCGGTTCGAGTGCCGCGAGGCGCTCGTCGCGGAGCTCGAGGATCGGAAGCTTCTTGCGAGGGTCGAGAAGCACCGCCACTCCGTGGGGCACTGCTACCGCTGCCGCACCGTCATCGAGCCGTACCTCTCCGAGCAGTGGTTCGTGAAGATGAAGCCGCTCGCGGGGCCCGCGCTGAAGGCGGTGCTCGACGGAACCGTCTCTTTGTACCCGGAGCGGTGGATGAAGGTCTACCAGCACTGGATGGAGAACATCCGCGACTGGTGTATCTCGCGCCAGCTCTGGTGGGGGCACCGCATACCCGTGTGGTATTGCCGGCAATGCCGCGGTCGCGGCAAGTCCATAGTCCATAGTCCATTGTCCACAGACACTACAGAAGCCATGGACCAGTCTGTCGACCATTCAGGGGCCATCGTGTCCCGCACGCCCCCCGACAAATGCCCCGTGTGCGGGAGCCCCGATCTCATTCAGGACGAGGACGTGCTGGACACGTGGTTCTCCTCGTGGCTCTGGCCGTTCTCGACGCTCGGGTGGCCGGACGCGACGGAGGACCTGCGCTATTTCTATCCCACCTCGACCCTGGTCACGGGGCCGGACATCATCTTCTTCTGGGTCGCCAGGATGATCATGGCGGGGATCGAGTTCATGGGGGAGGCCCCGTTCGCGGCCGTATTCTTCACCGGCATCATCCGGGACATGGATGGGCGGAAGATGAGCAAGTCCCTCGGCAACTCCCCCGACCCCCTCGACGTCATCGCCCGGTACGGCGCCGACGCCCTCCGCTTCACCATCGCCCGCCTGAGCCCGGTGGGGCAGGACGTGCACTACGCGAACGAGAGCTGCGAGCTGGGCCGGAACTTCGCCAACAAGATATGGAACGCGTCCCGCTTCCTCCTGATGAACCTTGGGGAGGACGATGCCGCGGACGATGCCGGGGGCTTCCCCCTGACCATGGACGACCGGTTCATCCTGAGCAGGCTCAACCGTACGGTGCGCGACGTCACGGCGGCGCTCGACGCATTCAGGTTCAATGAGGCGGCCGAGCGGCTCTACGAGTTCTTCTGGAGCGACTACTGCGACTGGTACATCGAGTCGGCGAAGGGGCACCTCCAGGCGAAAGGGAGCGACGACGCGCGGCGGTCCCGGCGGGTGCTCCTGCGCTGCCTCGAGGCCTTCCTGCGCCTTCTTTGCCCCTTCATGCCGTTCCTGAGCGAGGAGATTTGGCAGATGCTCCCGGGGCGATCCGGGGACTCGGTGACGCGCACTCCATGGCCCCAGGCGGACCCGGGACTGATCGACCCCGCGTTGGAAAAACGGGTGGAGCTCAAGTTCGAGGCGGTGCGCGCGGCGCGGAATCTGCGCAAGGAGCACCACGTGCCTCCCCGCAGCGACGTCGTCGTCATCCTCAAGCCGGCGTCGGCGGATGAGGCCTCGGCGATGGAGGAGGGGAGGGCGGTGTGCATGGCGCTGATGAGGGCGGGCGAGCTGAGGATCGACCCGCAGTTCCTCCCCGAGCGGGCAATGCCGACCGCGCCCCTGTCCTCCGGCGCGATCGTCTACATGGACCTTTCCGGGAGCGTGGACCCCTCCGCCGAGCGCGAGCGCGTCACGCGCGAGCTCAATGAGATCGACCTGGAGATCGAAAAGGTCGGGAAGGAGCTTGCCAACGAGGCGTTCGTGAGCAAGGCCCCGTCGAAGGTGGTCGAGATGAGGCGCAGGAAGAAGAAATCGCTCGCCGCCCGCCGCGAAAAGGTCATGAAGAGCCTGGAGTCGCTCGGGGAAGGACGGGGATCGTGAAGCGGCGGTCATGACCCAGGAACCCGTCATCTTCGAGAACCAGGGCCGGAAGATCTTCGGGATGCTCCACATCCCCGAGCCTCCCCATGCTCCCCCTTTCCCCGCGCTCGTGATGCTTCACGGCTTCACGGGGCACAAGATCGAGCCGCACCAGCTCTTCGTAAAGGCCGCGCGCCGCTTCGCCTCCGAGGGGATCCTGACGCTCAGGTTCGACTTCCGCGGCTGCGGGGAGAGCGAGGGGAACTTCGAGGACTTGACCATCGAGGGAGAAATCGGCGACGCCCTGAAGGCGCTGGACTACGTCCGGGGAAGGGGAGGCGTCAGGCGGGATCGAGTGGGGCTTCTCGGGATGAGCCTCGGCGGATCGATCGCCGCGTGCGTGGCGGGCATGGAGCCGGAGCGTGACTCCCTCCGCTGCCTCGTCCTCTGGGCTGCCGTCGCGGACCCGAGGCGCGCCTTTGGAGCCAAGGCCGCGGCGGCCATCGTCGCGAACTTCGGGAAGCGCCCCGTCCACGACTATTTCGGGAACGCCCTGAGCCAGAAGCTCCTCGACGAGCTCTACGTCTTCAACCCCATCGAGCGCCTCCGGGGCTACGCGGGCCCCGCGCTCATCCTGCACGGCGACGCGGACGCGAGCGTCTCACCCGACGATGCCCTTCTCTACGAGGAGGCATTATCAGGGAGGGGGGATGTCGAGCTTCACATGATCCGCGGATCCGGCCACACCTTCGCCGGGCTCGCGTGGGAGAGGGAGCTAATTACTATGACCGCGCTATTTTTTGGGAAGAATCTGTCCTCGGTCAAATAGTCCGAATCAGCCTCTCATGATCTGCGTGGGAACATACCCGGAACCAGATCACCCCATATCGCCTTCTTTAACGCCAAGGGCCCTCCAGTCGAGGCCTATCCTGGATTGAGAAGATGTCCCGCTTTTCCCCCACCTGTTTGAAATGAAGACCGGCGTAGGGGGGTCTTTCTTCCACAATCGTGGATTCTTACGGGTGAGATGCTGTATGCGAGGAGGAAGTCGAATGCAACACGCCATGAAATCAAATGATACATGCGGCAGCATTAAGGGGGCAGAACCGGATAATCTATGTAGATAAAATTCTCTGCGTGAGTTACGTCGGCTAAATATTCCTTATAAGAATCTGGCACACAATCGCATGATTGAGCAAGCTGCTGGCTGTCCTTCCCTTTTATGAGCGCTTTTCTGCACAGGCCTCGATAACGATAGATAACAGGGCCAACGTAAGGACCTTCGTGTTGAACAGTCCTTTCTATAAATATTTCTTCGCTGGGGTTATAGAGGGCGGGAACGTGATTCAGTATAAACCGCGCCAGATAGGAATGGTGACCATGGGTCTCTTCAGGTCTGAAGCCTCCCCCGCAACACACTAGTATCATTTGCATGGCTATGGCTAACCACAAGAGCGAAGCATATAGTATTCTCGATGGTGCGGATGTGAAGGCGGAGGTATTCTGTGCTACTACGATAAAAAAGACCAGCGGCAGCATCCATATGACATAACGTGAAGGGCCTGAAGTGCCATGATTCCAGTTTAAAGTTGCTGTACACAGCGCCATCATAATTACTACTATGAGTATCAGTTGCAGATTTAATGTTATTCTCTTTTTAACCATAATATCCCGCCCGATACTCCATGCTGCAAGCAAAAGTGTAAACGGAATATAGGGTAACATCCCGATATTCAGGTCAAAGAATAGCTCCGAGGTTTTGTATGGTGAGATATTGCCGGCACTCGCCGCCGTGTGGAGGAGAACACTGCAGGTCCCACTGGTAGTGCGATAAAAAAATGCAGGCGCAAACACCGGTGCTGCTGCGAGTGATAGAACGAGAAGATATTTCCAATGGCCCCTTGTGTATAGCACCCCTTTTATCCAAAGAAAAACGACCAATATGACAAGAGGTTGATTTTGAACGGATGCAATTGCTGCGCTCAAAGTGGCAAGTTGCCAATTGGATTTGCTCATGTATGCAAGAGAGATAATTACAAATGAATAAGAAAATATCTCCGGGTGAGGCCATCGCAGGAACCAGAATGCCGGGCAAAATAGTGCGAGCAAGCTGAACTGCAGTTTCTGCGAATCACTCAAATTGGCGATTATTGCGAAATTGCAGAGGGCAAAAACCAAAAGCAACGAATTGGTTATCTGTAATGCTTTCCACTCATCAAGGCGAAAAACATGCAAAATTGATTTGGCTGGAAGTGCAAAAAGGGGGTAAAGCCAAAAGTGATAGCAATAAGATCTATTGTCGCTAATCCTGAAATAGCCGCTCACCGCATTGGCTAAATGTGAAATAGGGTATTTCTGCTGTAAGCGTGTTAATGAAACGATATCAGTACGTTGCGCTTCAGGAGTAAGGTGATTGAAGAGGGATTCAGTCATCATAAAATATTCCATCCCATCACCATAGCGTCTGGGCGTAATTATAAGCATGGCGACAATAATGGCAGTGCCGAGGAACAAGAGCATTAGTCGAAGTATGGTTGCTGCCGTATTTTTCAGCGCCATTGCATCTCTTCTCTGGCATCATCTATCGCCCGGGGCTCTGGGTAACTTCTGTCAATAGCCGAAGTCCGGCCCTGAGGTGTCGCGTAATCGTATTCCATAGCTGTCCCATCATCGCCGCGCGAAGCCGCGGGGCCTACATCGCCGCCACCCGGCCCAGTTCCGCGAGGAGGGCCGCCATCTCGTACGGTTTCTTGATGAACCCAGCCAGCACATGCCCCGGGAACCGTTGTGTCGCCTCCTGCTCGTTGTAGCCGCTCGAGAGGATCACCTTCACGTCCGGCTTGATCCTCCGCAGCGCCTCGAACGTCGCCACGCCGTCCATCCCCGGCATGGTCAGGTCGAGGATCACGCAGACAATCTCGTCCGCGTGGTCCCGCAAAAGCGCCGCCGCCTTGTCCCCTGACGCCGCCGTGAGGGTCAGGTAGCCGGCGTGCTCGACCATCGCCGCGCACGGCCTGCGCACCATCTCCTCGTCGTCGATGATCAGGACCGTGCCGGAGAGGGGAGGCATCCCGGCGTCGCGCATCCGGCCCTTCACGGCTTTCTCCTTAGGTCCCCGCCCCGCGGGCGCCGTTTTGGAAACGGGGAAAAGCACCCGGACGGTGGTGCCCTTCCCGACCTCGCTCTCCACCATGATGGCGCCCTCGTGCCCCCGCACGATCCCCAGCACCGCCGACATGCCAAGCCCCCGCCCCGTGAACTTGGTCGTGAAGAACGGGTCGAAGAGCCGCCCCTTCGTCTCCTCGTCCATCCCGCACCCCGTGTCGGTCACATCAAGGAATACGTACCGGCCCGGGGCGGGCTTTTTCTCGATCCGGCTTCGGATCAGGTATGCTTCATCGTCGCAGTCCAGCACCCCCGTCGACAGGGCCACGATGCCGGCCTGTTCCCCCAGCGACTCCGAGGCGTTGGTGATAAGGTTCATCACCACCTGCTGGATCTGCCCCGCGTCGGCCGATATGGGGGGAAGTCCCCTGCCCAGGCGGAGATTCAGGGTCGTGCTCTTGGAGAGGGCCGATTTCAGGAGGTGGGCGTTCTCCTCCACCAGCTCGCTCAGATCAAGGTCGGCGATGATGAACCGCCCCTTCCCCGAATAGGCGAGCATCTGGCGCGTGAGGGCCTCCGCGCGCTTGGTGGCGTTGATGGCGTCCTCAATGTTTCGGCGGGCCGGCGAGACGGGGGAGAGATCGTCCAGGGCCAGATCCATGTTGCCCAGAATGGCCGTGAGGAGGTTGTTGAAGTCGTGCGCGATGCCCCCCGCCAGCACCCCGAGGCTCTCAAGCTTCTGCGCGTGCAGGAGCCGCCGCTCCATCTCCCTCTCCTTCTCCTCGACGCGCTTTCGCTCGGTGATGTCCTGCATGGTGCCGATCATCCGAACGGCGTTGCCGTTCGCCTCCCGCTGGACGTAGCCCCGGTCATATATCTCCGCATAGGATCCGTCATAGCGGCGGAAACGGTACTGGTCGGACCAGAGCGTCTCTCCCCCGTTGATGGCCGCGTGGATGCCGGCCGTGACGCGGCCCCCGTCGTCGGGGTGGATCCGGTTCTTCCATGACTTGATCCCCGGCTCGATCTCCTCGATCGGGTATCCGAAAAGAGACTGAAAATTCTCGTTCCACCAGAGGGCGTCGGTATGGAGATCCCAGTCCCACACCACGTCGTGCGTGGCGCGGCACACCAGAAGGAAACGCTCGTGGCTCTCCCGCAGCGCCGCGGCCGCCTCAAGCCGCGTCTTATAGGAACGGACACTCTGCTGCCTCAAGATCAAAGCCACGACCGCGCCCGCGCCGACGAGAAGGGCGCCGACAAAAGAGATGATGATCCACAGTCTTTCGCGCCATGGCGCGTACACTTCCGCGAGATCCATGCGTGCGACAAGGAACCATGGAGAACCCGGGATGGGGCTCAAGTAGGCGATCGCCGGGATGCCGCGGTAGTCCCTGCCCTCCACGATCCCTTCCCGCCCCAGCGCCGCCATCACGGAGGGCAGATCTCTCCTCTCCATCGAAATGCGAAGGATAAGGGCGGTGTCCTTCTGGAACCTGAGCTCGTTCAGAAAAAGCACGTCACTCCCCTTCCGGCGGACGAGGAGTGTTTCGGCCGTCCGGCTGTAGGTAGGCCAATGCTGCAGGTAGGGATAGAGGTATATCCCCGGATCTATGCGCAGGACGATAACACCCAGGGGCCGTCCTCCACCCGTTTCGTCAAGGATGGGAACCAGGCATGCCAGATAGACCTTCCGGTCGTGTTCATCCCGGTAGAAATCCTGGAAATTTACCCGGCTCGACCCCAGGACTTCGGGGATAAGCATGGAAAGGGTGGGGGAGAACGGCGGAAGTCCGGCAGGGACAGAGAGGCGGGTCACGCCCCGATCATCAACCAGACGAATCCCGTCACACTGATCTTTCGACTGCAGAAATTTCTCCACCCACGATTGTATCTGCAGCCGCGCGTCGGCGTCGTCCGGCTTTTCGAAATAGCGCCGGACAAGAGAAGAAAAGGAGACATTCTTCAGGAAGAGAGAAGCGTCCTCCATCTGCTCCTTCCGCCACTGCGCGAGTCCGCTCACTTTCAAATGCGCGATGGCGGACATCTGGAGCTCCACCTCGGCCCGGTAGTGCTTTTCGTAATTCCGGTAATAGAAATACCCCGCGCAAACGATGCCCGCGGCAAGGATCACGAAAGTCGTAGCGAGGATGTACGAGGCGCGCCGTTGAGGTGTTTCACGGGTTTCCATGGGTGGATACCCTCCCTGGCCGCGGACTGGCAACGCCCCGTACGCGCCTTCATTATACAGAGTATCCGTGTAGATGTAAAAAGAATAGATGGACCTTGTGCGCGGCGCGTCGCCGCATACCGGCGGACGAGCCGACCTCCCTCCATGACCCATTCCCCTGGAGGGCAACTTGATGCGCGTAGCGCGTACAGAAAAAGCGGGGGGGACGGAGCTGCCGTCCCCCCGCGGCGAATCGGCCCGGGCATGGTGCCCCGGCGCATGCCTACTTCAGCGTGATCTCGCGGCCCGACTTGATCACGTGGAGCGGGGCCTCGTGGTTCCAGATCGCCTCCCAGACGGCCTCCGCGTTCAGGACCACCAGGTCCGCCTTGTTGTCCTCCTTGAGGCCGAACTCCTTGATGCCGAGCGCCCTCGCGGCGTTGGTGGTGATCAGGTCGTAGAGGATATCCATATCCTCGACCGTGGTCATCCACATCAGGTGCGCGGCGAGGAATGCCACCTCCAGCATGTTGTTCCGGCCGAACGGGTAGTAGGCGTCCGCGATGTCGTCCTGCCCGAGCGCGATGCCGACCCCCGCGTTATAGAGATCGCGGACCCTGGCGTGGAGCGGCCCGGTCTGCGGGTCGCTCACGACGCCGACCTGGGCCTTCTTGAGGAGCGCCTCGATCTTCCGGTAGTAGGGCTCGGGGTAGAGCGCCATGGCCCGGGCGTGCTGGGCAGTCACCCGGCCCTGCCAGCCGATCTCGAGGGTTTTCATAATCAGCATCTCGATCGTGCGGAGGCCGGGGTCGCCGGCGTCGTCGACGAGCATCGAAACGTCCTTGTTGTACTTCTTCGCGATCGCGAACATCAGATTGACGTGCGTCTGCGAGTCCGCCTCGGTGTACTCGATCCACGGGATGCCGCCGACGACGTCCGCCCCGAGGTCCATCGCCTGCCTCACATAATCCTCCGCCCCGGGGTCCCGCACCACGCCGTCCTGGGGAAAGGCGACCACCTGGATCTCGACCTGGTCCTTGAACTCCTCCCGTGCTTTCAGCAGCGCCTTCACCCCCTCGAGCTTCGCCTTCGTGTCGGTGTCCGCGAACGCGCGGATGTGCGTGTTGCCGAACTTGATCGCCAGCTTCACGGCCTTGCGGACGTTTTCGATGATCCACTTCTCGTTGTAGTGGGCCTTCACTCTCGCGGCCTGCTCGATCGCCGTCATCGCGCCGCCCATCGCGCCGGCGGTGTAGGAGGAAAGGGCGTCCATCCCCACCATCGAGAGGGTGTAGACCTTGTCGAGATGGAGGTGCCCGTTGACGAACGACTCGGTGACGAGCTTCCCGCCCGCGTCGATCTTCTTTTTGGCCTCTCCGCCAAGCTTCTGTCCGATCTTCGCGATCCGTCCGTCCGCGACGGCGATGTCCAGCGCCTTGCCCTTGGAAAATCGGGTGCGCGCGTTTTTGATGAGCAGGTCGAACTTCATCATTTCCTCCTTTCGGGCCGAGGCCCCGGGAGCCGGTCCTCCGGCATCCGCATGCGGAGATAGTATAAAAGAACCTATGCCTCTTGTCTAATATCCAATCCGACATCTGTTCGGGCCTATGTCGGGTCGGGCCTATGGCAACGCGTCTCGAAAAATGATAAGATTTACCCGCCGATATCCGGGATGCTCTCTGCGCCCGGGGATGAAACGCCCAGATCGGAGAGTCCCTTTATGACAAAGCTCGACCCGGCCGTGGTGAACGACATCGTCTCCCGCGCCCTCGAAGAGGACATCGGCCCCGGCGACATCACGACGCGCGCCCTCGTGCCCGTCCACGAAGAGGTGACCGCGGAGATCGTCGCCAAGGAGCGCCTCGTCATCGCGGGCCTGCCCGTGGCCGAAGCGGTGTTCGCGCACCTCGACCCGCGCGTGAATTTCGAGCCGCTCGTCCGCGACGGGAGCGCGGTCGCCGCCGGAAGCAGGGTGGCCACGGTCTCCGGCCCTGCCGGGCCGATCCTCATGGGCGAGCGCGCAGCGTTGAACTTCCTCCAGCACCTCTCGGGAGTCGCCACGCTCACGCGGCGGTTCGTCGATCTCGTGAAGGACACATCCGCCACCATCATCGACACCCGGAAAACGATCCCGGGGCTGCGGCACATCGAGAAATACGCCGTGGCGGCGGGCGGGGGGACGAATCACCGGATGGGCCTCTACGACCGGATCCTGATCAAGGACAACCACCTCCGCATCCAGGGGCGCTACAGCGCGGACAGCATCGGGCGGGCGGTCGCGCTCGCGCGTGAAAAGAGCCCCGGCGCGCCCGTCGAGGTGGAAGCGGGAAGCCTCGATGAGGTGGAGGCCGCGGTGAGGGCGGGAGCCGACTGCGTGCTTCTCGACAACATGACCGTGGGGGAAATTCGCGAGGCGATTGCGCTCATCGACGGCAGGGCGGTCGCGGAGGCGTCGGGGGGCGTGACCCTCGACACCGTGCGGGAGATCGCGCGCACCGGGGTCCAGTTCATCTCCGTCGGCGCGCTGACCCACTCGGCGCGGGCGGTCGACCTGAACCTCACGATACTCGCATGACCTTTCATCCCGGCGAGGACAGGGAAGGTATCATCATCGAGCGCCTGCTGGGCTCCTCGGGATACGTTTCGGGGGAGGAGATCGCCCAACGCCTCGGGATATCCCGTACCGCGGTCTGGAATCACGTGAGCGCCCTGAGGCGGATCGGGTTCCAGATCGAGTCGCAGCCGCATTTCGGGTATCGCCTGGCGGCCGAGCCGGACGTGCTGCTCCCCGCGGTGGTCCGGCACGGGCTCGACGCCGGCCTGATCGCCCGGAGGATCGTGCATTTCGACCGCGCCGAGTCAAGCAGCGACGAGGCGGAAAAGCTCGCGCGGCAGGGCGAACCGGAAGGGACGGTGGTCATCGTCGAGGAGCAGACCGCGGGGAGGGGCAGGGTGGGGCGCGAATGGCGTTCCCCGAGGCGGAGGGGGATCTATCTCTCGGTCATCCTGCGGCCCGCTCTCTCCCCGGCGCGGGTGTCATTCCTGACGCTCTGCTCCGCGGTGGCGGCGCAGCAGGCGATACAGGCGTGCGCGCCGGGTATCCGGGTCTCGGTGAAGTGGCCGAACGACGTCCTCATCGGGGGCGGAAAGGTGTGCGGCATATTGACCGAGCTGACCACCGAGGCCGACCGGATCAACCACGCCGTCGTCGGCGTCGGGATAAACGCGAACCACGTGCCCGAGGACCTCGCCGGCATCCCGGCAGCCACCTCGCTGCGCATCGAGACCGGAGGGGATGTGTCCAGGCCGGCGCTCGCCAGGGAATTTCTACGGTCGCTCGACGCACAGTACGCGCTGCTCGGCGGGGAGCGCTACGCGGAGATCATCGACCGCTGGCTCGACGCCTCTGACACCGTCGGGAGGCGGGTACGCGTCGTGTCCCTCTCGGGCGAGCGGTGGGAAGGCATCGCGACCGGGCTCGATGACGACGGATGCCTGCTCCTCCGGCTTGATACCGGCATGACCCGACGCGTCACGGGCGGCGATGTGACGCTGCTGTGAGCATAACAGAGGAGAAACACCCAATGCCTGCGCATACAACCGGTTCGCCGTCGCGCCACGCGCAACGCTTCCTCGTCATCGACGCGGGGAACACCACCGTGCATTTCGGCATCTGCACCCGGGAGCGGGTTGTCGAAGAGTTCCGCGTGCCCAGCGGGGCGCCGCGGTTCCTCGCGGAAGGGGTCCGCGAGCTCATGAAGCGCATTCCGGGGCGCGGGGCCCTCGACGGCACGCTCGTGTCGAGCGTCGTGCCCCGCCTGAATCAGGCGCTCGCCGGGATCTGCTGGCGCTTCGGGATCGTCCCCGCATTCCTGAACCACAAAACCCCGGCGGGGGTCAGGCTGCACTACAAGAAGCCGCACGAGATCGGCCCCGACCGCATCGCGAACGCGGCCGCCGCGTGCGAGCTCTACGGCGTCCCGGCGATCGTGGTGGACATCGGCACGGCGATCACCTTCGACTGCGTCTCGAAAGACGGGGCCTACCTCGGCGGGATCATCGCGCCCGGGCCGCACCTCTCGCGCGCGGCCCTCGCGGAGCGGACGGGGCTCCTCCCGCTCGTGAACGTGAAGGAGCCCCCGCATATCATCGGGAA
>JBAXOY010000046.1:0-21614 GCA_037133055.1 Chlamydiota bacterium | reverse complement strand
CTCGGGCTCGATGCGTCGCGGATCGACGGGGGGCGGGGGGTGCGCCGGATGCCGTCCCTCGCCGGGGCGGTGCGGGACGTGCGGCGGGCATTGACGGGATCTCAGCCCGCCATAAAGGCGGGCTGTCCCGCCGCATGGCGGGACAGATCTCAGATTTAAAATCCCAGATCCCAGATCTGGGATTAAGTACAAGGGGGGGGCCATGGAACATCTCTGGGCGCCGTGGCGGAGCGCGTATATCGGGCAGGGGGCGCCCGAGGGATGCATCTTCTGCGACAAGCCCCGGGGCGGCGGCGACCGCGCGAACCACATCATCGCCCGGGCGGCGACCTGCTTCTCGATGCTCAACCGGTTTCCCTATAACGGCGGGCACCTGATGGTCGCCCCGTTCAGGCATGCGGCCGGAATCGAGGACCTTTCTGTCGAGGAGCTCCAGGGGCTTATCGTCATGGTCAGGGATTCCGTCGCGCTCCTGAAACGCGTGCTCTCCCCGGCGGGGTTCAACGTCGGGATCAACCTTGGGGAGGCCGCGGGCGCGGGCGTCGCGGGCCACGTCCACGTCCACGTGGTGCCGCGATGGCAGGGCGATACCAACTTCATGCCGGTGACGGCGGGGACGAAGGTCGCTCCCCAGTCGCTTGACGAGATGTATGGCCTTCTCGCCGCCGGGAGGCAATAAAACCTTTCACTTCTCCGCGGTGTGAGCTATGATAGCCCGGTGAGAGATTTCAGATTTGAGATCTGAGATTTGAGATCTGAAATCCGAGATTTAACCGGAGGGGCACGATGCCGGCGCAGGCGGCACACGAGTATTGCGAGGATTGCATCAGGAAAGACCGATGCGAGTACAGGCCGACGGCGGGCACGCTGCTCAGGTGCCTCGACAAGCAGACCGCCTCGGGCGCGCACTCCGCCGAGCCGTATCGCGAGACGGCGTCAGGCGCGTAGTCGTCCCGTCTCGACCGGACACCGGTTCCCCTGGCGGGTGCTCTCCCCCCGGGGGAAGCGGCACGCCGACCGGCGAACGGACTTCCACGGCGGTTCCGGGAACCGGCCGCGTTCCGGGCTCGTCTTGAATCCGTTTGACTCCGACCCTCCGTCCGCGATATACTACGCCACTCCTATGAAGCAGGATGAATCCGGCCTATCGCGAAGCGTCCTTGTGTTGAACCGCCTGTGGCAGCCCGTGCACGTCTGCGGGATGCGGAGGGCGTTTTCGCTCGTGTACCGCGGCGCCGCACAGGTGGTCTTCAGGGAGAACGGTTCGTTCGACCTGTACGACTTCCCCCGCTGGACGGAGATGCGGTGGGGGGGCGGCAACGGCGCGGCGTTCATCGGCACGGTCACGATGAGGATCCGTCTTCCGGAGATCATCATCCTCCGCGCCTACGAGCGCCTTCCCGCGAGGGAGGTGAAGCTGACCCGGAGGAACATCTATCTCCGGGACAGGAGCACCTGCCAGTACTGCGGCCGCTCCTTCAGGGAGCAGGAGCTCAACCTTGACCACGTCGTCCCCCGGCGACTCGGGGGAACGACCACCTGGACGAACATCGTGTGCAGCTGCGTGGAGTGCAACCTCATGAAGGGCGAGAAGACCCTCGAGATGTCCGGCATGGGCCTGCTGAGGCAGCCGAAGAAACCCCGGTGGTCGCCCTTCAACCAGATCGCCTTCAGGCGCGGGGTCTTTGTGAGCTGGGAGCAATTCCTCGACCCCGCGGCCTTGAATATCCAGATCCTCGACGGCGCCGGGTGAGGGGGGGCGCGCATCCCCGCCTTCCCGGGCCGCAGATCCGCCCCCCCGACGCTTCGCGTGCGGATACACGCATGATCACGCTGACCGAAAAACATGAACGGCTGAGAAGGATCATCTCCTCCTACGGGAGCCTGCTCGTCGCCTACTCCGGCGGCGTGGACAGCACGCTGCTGCTCGCGGTCGCCGCCCCCGTGCTCGGCCGGCGCCTGCTCGCCGTGACGGCCGACTCCCCCACATTCCCCGCCGCGGAGCGGAAACAGGCGCGCGCCCTCGCGCGGAAGCTCGGAGTCCGGCATCGCGTCATCAAATCCTTTGAGCTCGATGATGCGCGGTTCACCCGCAACCCCGCGGACCGGTGCTACTGGTGCAAGCGCGAACTGCTCGGCGCGCTGCGGGCCCTCGCGGCCCGGGAACGGATCGCCCGCATCGCCCTGGGGTCGCAGCGGGACGACCTCGGCGATTACCGCCCCGGGGAGCGGGCCGCGCGGGAGATGCGCGCGGTGAGCCCGCTCAGGGACGCGGGGTTCACCCGGCGCGACGTCCGCGCTCTCTCTCGCCGGCTCGGCCTTCCCGGGTGGGACCGCGAGCCGATGGCCTGCCTCGCGTCGCGCGTGCCCTACGGCCAGCCGATAGATCGCGGGATTTTGCGCCGCGTCGAGCGGGCGGAGGAGCTGCTGCGGGCGCGGGGATTCAGGCGGGTCCGCGTGCGCGCGGACGGCGGGACGGCCAGGATCGAAGTGGACCCCGCCCAGGTGGGAAGGCTCTTCTTCCCCCGCCTGAGGGGGCCGGTGTCGCGGGAACTGAAGCGCCTGGGCTTCCACTCGGTCTCCGCCGACCTCGAGGGGTACCGGATGGGGAGCCTCAACGCGGCGCTGGGGCACACAAAAACAACGGGGAGCAGGAGATGACCACCGGGGCTGCGCACCGGAACGGGGACACTCTCTTCGTCGGCATCGACGTGGGTTCGGTGAGCGTGAAGACGGCGCTCGTCGATTCCCGAGGCGCGCTGCGCGGCGACCGGTACCTCAGGCACCGAGGACACCCGCTCTCCGTGATGGAGACGATGCTGCGCGACCTTCTGCGGGAGCACCCGATCGAGCGCATCCGGGCGTTCGCCGTAACGGGCTCCGGGGGCAAGCTCGCCTGCGAGATCATCGGGGCGGACTTCGTGAACGAGATCATCGCCCAGGCGCGCGGCGCGGCGCGGCTCTGCCCTGGCGCGCGAACGATTATCGAGATGGGGGGGGAGGACTCGAAGCTGATCTTCGTCCGCGATGACCCCGCATCGAACCGCGGGATCATCGAGGACTTCTCGATGAACACCATCTGCGCGGCCGGCACCGGGTCGTTCCTCGACCAGCAGGCGAGCCGGCTCGGCCTCTCGATCGAGGAGGGGTTCGGAGAATGTGCCCTGAGGTCGCAGCGCCCCCCGCGCATCGCCGGGCGGTGCTCGGTCTTCGCCAAGTCGGACATGATCCACCTCCAGCAGATCGGCGCCCCCGACTACGATATCGTCGCGGGGCTCTGCTGGGCCGTCGCGCGCAGCTTCAGGAGCAACGTCGGGAAGGGGAGGACATTCACCCCGCCCATCGTCTTCCAGGGCGGCGTGGCGGCGAACGCGGGCGTGGTGCGGGCGTTCGAGGACGTGCTCGGGCTCCGGCGCGGGGAGATGATCGTCCCTCTTCATCATGCGACCATGGGGGCGATCGGCGCGGCGCTCTTCGCGGCGGAGCAGGGCTTCGAGAACGCCGCCCGCTTCAGGGGGCATGAGGCGGTCGCGAGCTATTTCGGGTCAGCGCGCGCGGAGCGCGCCGGGAGCGAGCCGTTGCGCCTCGATGCGCGGGAGGAGGCGGGCCATGTCGCGGTGAAGCGGCTCCCCGCGTGCACCGCGGAGCCTTCGGAGGCCTATGTCGGGGTCGACATAGGCTCGCTCTCGACGAACGTGGTCGTCATCGACCCCGGGGGGGCCGTGCTCGCCCGGCGTTACCTGCCCACCGCGGGGAGGCCGCTGGAGGCGGTGAGACAGGGCCTGAAGGAAGTGGGCGACGAGATCGGGCGGAACGTCCGCGTCTGCGGCGTGGGGACCACCGGGTCGGGCCGACATCTCACGGGCGATTACATCGGCGCGGACGTGGTCCGCAACGAGATCACCGCCCAGGCGACCGCCGCGATCCATCTGAACCCCGACGTCGACACCATCTTCGAGATCGGCGGCCAGGACTCGAAGTACATCAGCCTGAACCGCGGCGCCGTCGTGGACTTCGAGATGAACAAGGTCTGCGCGGCGGGCACGGGGTCGTTCCTCGAGGAGCAGGCCGAGAAGCTCGGCATACGCATCGAAGAGGAGTTCGGGCGGCTCGCCCTCCAGGCGGAAAACCCCGGGCGGTTCGGCGACCGGTGCACGGTCTTCATGGAGTCCGACCTCGTGGCGCACCAGCAGAAGGGCCTGAGCAAGAAGAACCTCGTGGCGGGGCTTGCCTACTCCATCGTGCACAACTACCTGAACAAGGTCGTCGGGGACCGGCGGGTCGGGGATGTCATCTTCTTCCAGGGGGGGGTCGCCTGGAACCGGGGCGTGGTCGCGGCGTTCGAGAAGGTGACCGGCAAGAGGATCATCGTCCCCCCGCACCACGATGTCACCGGGGCGATCGGCGCCGCGCTTCTCGCGATGCGGGAGACCAGGGGGGAGGGAGGGAAGAAATTCCACGGCTTCGACCTGTCGGCGAGGGTATGTGAATCGACCTCGTTCACCTGCAAGGGGTGCGACAACCTCTGCGAGATCAGGAGGGTCAGATTCGGGGACGAGCGCCCTCTCCACTACGGGGCGCGGTGCGAGCGGTACGAGGTGGACGACGACCGGAGGGCCCGGGGCATCCCCGACCATTTCGCCGCGCGGGAACGGCTGCTCCTCGATGCGGGCGAGGGGGAGACGCAGAAGGAGCTTGACGCGGTGCGCCGCTATGCCCCTCCCGGGGCCCCGCGCGGGCGTGTCGGGATCCCCCGCGTTTTGCACCTGTACGACTTCTTCCCGTACTGGCTGGGGTTTTTCAGGGCGCTCGGCTTCGAGGTGGTGCTCTCGGAGTGCACCAACCCCGGCATCATACACTCCTCTGTGGAGAGGGTGGCCACGGAGACCTGTTTCCCCGTCAAGATCGTGCACGGGCACGTGATGAGCCTCCTCGATGAGAAACCCGACTACCTGTTCCTCCCGAGCGTGATCAGCATGGCGCGGTCCCGGACGCGCATATCCCAGAGCTACTGCTGCCCGCTCGTCCAGGCGATCCCGTATATACTCCGCTCCACGCTTGACCTCGATCGCGCCCGCGTGAAGATCCTCGATCCCCCGCTCATGTACCTGCGGGGGAGGAGGAGCATCGAGAAGTCCCTGAAGACGATGGGGCGTTCGATGGGGGTATCATCCCGGCAGGTGCGGGAGGCGCTCGCGGCCGCCGAGGATGCGCAGAACCGCTTCAGGCGGGAGATGCGGGCGCGGGGAGAGAAGGCGCTCGCGGCGCTCGGCCCGGAGGAGCGGGCGACGGTCATCCTGGGGAGGCCCTACAACAACTACGACGCGGGGGTCAATCTCAACCTGCCCCGGAAGCTCCGGGAGCTCGGGGTGACGCCGCTGCCCCAGGACTTCCTCGACACGGACACGGTGGACATCTATGACCAGTTCCCGAACATGTTCTGGCGGTACGGGCAGCGGCTCCTCTCCTCCGCCCATGTCGTGCGGAACGACCCGCGCCTCTTCGCGGTCTACCTCTCGAACTTCAAATGCGGGCCCGACTCGTTCATCGAGCACTTTTTCCGCAGCAAGATGGAGGGGAAGCCCTACCTCCAGCTCGAGATCGACGAGCACAGCGCCGACGCGGGTATCATCACACGCTGCGAGGCGTTCCTCGACAGCCTCGCCAACCACCGCGCGGCCCCGCCGGCGCGCGACTGGAAATTCCGGCACGTCGCGGCGAAGCACAAGAGGGTTCTCTATATCCCGCAGATGTCGCTTCACGCCCACGCGTTCAGCGCCGCCGTGCGCGCCTTCGGGTACCCGTCCGAGCCGCTGCCGGAGTCGGACGAGCGCACGATCGAGATCGGGAGGCAGTTCGCCTCGGGGAGGGAGTGCCTGCCCTTCATCACCACGACGGGCGACATGCTGAAGAAGCTCTTCGAGCCGGGCTTCGACCACCGGACGGCCGCCTTCTTCATGCCCACGGCGACCGGCCCCTGCCGCTTCGGGCAGTACGCCCAGATGCATCGCATGATCCTCGACGACCTCGGGCTCAAAGATGTCCCCATCGTCGCCCCGGAGTCAAGCAATTCGTACGCCTCGCCGATCGGGGTCAACGGGAACGAGTTCAGGCGCCTCGCCTGGCGCGGCCTCCTCTCCGTGGACATCCTGGAGAAACTCCTGCGCGAGCACCGCCCCTACGAGACCGTCTCCGGCGAGACGAACGCCGCGTTCGAGGAGTCGCTCCGCCTGTTGGTGAAGGGGGTCGAGGGGGGAGGGGACCATATCTTCGCCCGGATGGAGGAGGTGTGCGATATCTTCCGCTCCCTCCGCATCGACCGTCGCGGGGGGAGGAAGCCGGTCATCGGAGTGGTGGGTGAGATCTACGTCAGGAGCAACCGCTTCTGCAATAACGACCTGGTCGCCCTGATCGAGCGGCTCGGCGGCGAGGCGTGGGTCGCCCCGGTCACCGAGTGGGTTTTCTACACCACGAACCGCTATCTCGAGAACAGCCTCGCCGCCGGAAGGCACGTCGACTTCGTGAAGGGGTACCTCAAACAGAAGGTCCAGAAGCGCGACGAGACGCGGCTGCTCAGGATATTCGACGGCATGCTCCTCAACCTCCACGAGACGGGGATCGAGGAGCTGCTCGCCATGAGCGCCCCCTACCTGCACCACACCTTCGGGGGCGAGGCGATACTCTCCATCGGCAAGGCGATCGATTACATGCGGAGGGGGGCGACGGGGATCGTGAACGCGATGCCGTTCACCTGCATGCCGGGGATGGTCGCCGCCGCCGTCTCGCAAAGGGTCCGCGAGCATTTCAGGGAGATTCCCTGGCTCAACATGACCTACGACGGCCAGAAGGGGATCGACGACAGCACGCGGCTCGAGGCGTTTATGCACCAGGCCCGCGCCGCCCGCCTCCACGACACCGCCCGTTGAGGCATCTGACAGTCCAACCTCGTAGGTTGACCCGAAGGACAACCTACGAGGTTGTCCTTCGGGGTCAGTACTCCACGACCTCCACACCCGCCGGAATCGCGAAGTCGAAGATCTTGTCCTCCAGAGCGGCGTCGGTCCGGACATTCGAGAAGGTGAAGACGGTCGTATCGCCCCCCTGCTCGAACCGCTCGCTCCGGACCGGGACCCAGCGCTTCGGGTCGATGACAAGGCGGAGCTTCTGGAAGTGCGCCGCGAGCTCGGGAGATTTCGGGGTGAGGTCAAGGACCGGGCACCCGTCGGGCCCCGCCGAGGCCCTGACGGTGAAGTTCCGGGTGATCTCCTCCGCCGTGTTGCCGAAGCCGATGAGGAGCGACTCGGTCTTCCGGTCACGGGTGAGGGAGATCTTCTGCGCCTGTTTGATGTCCGGCACGTACATAAGCGCCTTCCCGCCCTTCAGATAGATCGCGGTGCGGTCGGGTTCGCGATATTCCCAGAGCATCATCCCGGGTTTTTTGTAGCGGATCGTGCCTGAGGAGGCGCGCTTATCGCCGAAAAGGGCATAGGTCCTCTCCTGGCGGAAATCGGCCTGGAGCGCGACGAGGGATTTTCCCGCCTCCTCCATCCTCTTCAGCACCTCTCCCTCCCTCATCTCCACCTCGGACGGCGTCGCGGCAGCGGGCGGGCGGGCGGCCGCAGCGCCGGGCATTTCTCCCGCGCGCGCGCAGCCTGCGAGGGCGACCGTCAAGGCGGCGAGGGGGGCGAGCAGCGTTCTCATTGTGTTTCTCCCAGCGGGGCGGCACCCCCGGTTTTGGACTTCTGCCTAAGCCTGGAATGCAGCGTTTTTATGCCCGCGATCGCCACGGTGGCGATCAGGACGACCAGTATCTGAAGATTGGTGAGCTGGAGCTCGTACCCGACGACGGAGAGAAACAGGTAGCGCGGGTAGCGCCCGACAAGCGTCGCAAGGACGAAGCGGGGGCGGCTATAGCGTGTGGAAATCGCGAGAAGGCGCGGCACGTCCACCGGGAGGGGCAGGACGTTCGCGACCGCGAGCGTCCAGAACGGGTACCGCCCGAACCAGGCCGCCGCGCGGCGGTACCAAGCGGCCTCCTTCGCCTTGCCGATCCGGTCCCAGCGGAGGAGCGCGGTGAGGATGTAGTAGTCGTGGAGGTTCGCGACGGAGGTCGCCGCCGAGCCGACGAGGGCGACGAGGAACGGATTCCAGGCGCGCGCGATCCAGAGGAAGAGGGGGATGATCGGGATCGGGACGAACTGGCACGCGCAGCTCACGACGAGCGTGAAGGAGAGGAGATCCTTCACGTCCGTCCGCCCGGCCGCGCCTGCCCACCAGACGCCCGCGCCGAGCGCGGCGGCGTAGAGGGCGAACCCCGCGAACCACCGCACCAGAGAGAGTCTTCGTGCTGGTGCGTTCATTTCAGGTGCGTACATGTTATTCAATTTTGCCGTCCCGCATACGGATGACCCTGTCGGCCGCCCCGGCCACCCCGGGGTCGTGCGTCACGAGCAGGATTGTCTGTCCCGAGTCCCGATGCATGGCGCCGAGGAGATCGAGGATGCGGACGGAGTTGCCCGAGTCGAGGTTGCCGGTCGGCTCGTCGGCGAGGAGGATGGCGGGGCGGTGGGCAAGCGCCCGGGCGATGGCCGCGCGCTGCTGCTCCCCCATGGAGAGCTCGGCGGGGCGGCGGTGCGCTTTTTCCGCGAGGCCCACCTTGGCCAGGAGCGTATCGATCCCCCCGCGGTCCGCGCCGCGGATCGCCTGGGCGAGCGCGAGGTTTTCGCGAATGGAGAGGGTGGGGAGGAGGTTGAACCGCTGGAAGACGAAGCCGGTCGTCCTCCCGCGGAGGCGCGAGAGGGCGGCGTCGCCGAGCGTGCGCAACTCTTCCCCTCCGACGGTCACCTCTCCCGAGGTCGCGGCCGTGAGGCCCCCGAGGACGTAGAGGAGCGTGGACTTGCCGCAGCCCGACGGCCCGACAATCGCGGCGAACTCGCCCCGCGCGACTTCGAGGTTCACCTCCCGGAGGGCATCGTAGTCCTCGCCCCCTCCCCGGTAGGTCTTGCGGAGCCGCACGGCGCGGATGAACGCCTGCGCCTTCTCATTCATAGGTGAGCGCCTCCACGGGGTCGATGCGGGCCGCCCTGAAGCCGGGGTAGAGCGCGCCGAGCACGCCCCCCGCCAGAGCGAGGAGCGTTGCCCTGACGATGCCCCGGGGGCTTATCTCCATGGTGAGGAGCGGGTGAAAGGAGGCGAGCCACAGCCGCGCGCATAGGGTGAGGGCGACCCCGGCTGCGGCCCCGAGCCCGCAGAGGAGGAGCGATTCCCCGACCACGAGGCGGAGGATCCAGCCCCTGGTCGCGCCGAGCGAGCGGAGAATGCCGATCTCGCGCGTCCGCTCGATGATCGTCGTGTACATCGTGAGGAGTATCACCAGGAAGCTGATGACGAGCGCCGTCGAGGTGATGACCCCGAAGAACTCGTTCAGGCCCGTGATCTCGTTCACCATCACGTCCTCGTAGCGGTCGAGGGCGCTGGCGCGGAGCGCCGGGAGCCGGGCGTCGATGGATGAGGCGACCCCGGCCGGGGCGGCCCCCGCGCCCGTCTTCACGAAGAAGAGGGAGCACATCCCATCGAGGTGCATCGTCTCCTGGAGCGTCGCGAGGGGCAGGTAGACCCGCGCGCCCACCCCGCTCCTGAATATCCCGGCGATGGTGAACCGGGTGCCGAGGAGCGTGACCGGGTCTCCGACCCGGTAGCCGTTTGCGGCGGCGAGCCTGGTGTCGAGGAGCAGCTCGTTGCCCCCGCGCCACGGGCGCCCCTCGACGATCTCGAGCCGGCCGCCGACGGCCTCGTAGCGGTCGAGGTCAAGCCCGTAGATCACGTAAATCACCTTTTGGATCGTGGTCGTCCAGGTCAGGACCGGGCAGGCGGCGGCGACGCCGGGCACCCGCTCGATCTCGGGGGCGTATTTCACGGGGAGGCTGCTCCCCTTGAACGCCAAAAGCCCCGAGGAGCCGCGCGGCTGGACGATGATGCTCGCGCCGGTGTTCCGCATGCGCTGGGCCGACTCCGCGATCATCCCCCGGCATAGGCCGCTCAGGACGAGGAAGAGGGAGATCCCGATGCCGACCGCCGCGACGCAGACGAGGCTCCGGGTCTTCCGGTGGCGGATGTTCGCCGCAACGAGGCGCATCATGGGGCGCGCTCCTCGATCGGGCGGACGGCGGTCCCCGGGGGTGTTTCGAGGGTGAACATGCCGGCGGCGAGCGGAGCGTTCACGCGGAGGTCCGAGAGCCGGAGCTCGATGCGCGCGCCCTCTTCCGGGGCCTCGATCACCACCGTGCGGGGAAGGAGCGCGGAGGCCCCTTCCGCCGCGGCGAATCCGGCGCAGCGGACCTCGCGCGAGAGGCGTCCCGCGGCGTCGAAGTACTCATACCGGACGGGGGAGAGGTCGGCGCGGTCGAAGACGATCCTGCGTGCGAGCGATGCCCGCCCGCCGGTGGTCCGAACCGAGGAGACGAGATAGCGGGACGGCTCCGTCTCGAGGAAATGGAGCGCGCCGTCCCTCTCCCCAGAGCCCAGGAAGACCCCGGTAAGGAAGGCCGCGTCGGCGAGCCCCCGCTGCGCGGAGACCGCGCCCACCGTCGAACGGTACACCGCGCGGTCCCGTGGGATGTACAGCGCCGCCTGCCCGTCTTTCCAGAGGAGGTCGAACAGGGTCGGGAGCATCGCCGCGCTGCCCTTCATGCGGAGCATCCCGGGGCTTTCCATGGCGAGCATGCCGGAGACGGAGCGCGCCCTCCCCTTTCCGGGACCGGCGAACGACGCGGAAAACGATGCCTTCAGGGTCCGGACCGCCGTTCCCCCCGGGGCGACGCGGGAGAGGAGCTTGTCCAGGGATGCATTGTTCATGATGGGCGTCGCCGGTGGCGGGGTGCGCGGCGGCAGCATCGCGCAGCCCGCGATGGTGAGCGCCGGCAGGGCTCGGACGGCGGCGCGGAACAGCGTCAAGGCGCGGCGAGAGAAGGGGGTTCGCATGGTGTGCAGCAGGATACCATAGACGATCGTGAAAATTCAACGGGGGACGCGTCACCCCCGGGGGGCCGCCCTTGACCCCTGCAGGATATATTTCGTATGATGGTGTTTCACACATACGCAGAAAAGGGAGGTCGATGTGAGCATATTTTCAGGGCGCGCCGCCGCCGTCGCGGAACGGGAGTACACGCTCGCCGGATACCCGCGAGAGCCGCTCAAGGTCGGGCTTCCGAAGACCATACAGTCCCTCTGCCCGCAGTGCCTCAAGGTCATCCCCGCCGACCTGTACGAAGAGGGCGGGAAGGTGATGATGCGGAAGGCCTGCCCCGAGCACGGGGAGTGCCGGGACATCTATTGGGGCGACGCGGAGATGTACCTGAGGAACGAGCGCTGGACATTCGACACCGGCTACGGGGTGAGCAACCCGAACGTGACCGGAGAGGTCGACTGCCCGTCGAACTGCGGCCTCTGCGGCATGCACCTGAACCACACGGTCCTCGGGAACATCGACCTCACCAACCGCTGCAACCTCACCTGTCCGATCTGCTTCGCCAACGCCAACGTGACCGGGTACGTCTACGAGCCCTCGCTCGACCAGGTCGCGGCGATGCTCCAGACCTACCGGAACGAGCGCCCGGTGGCGGGGAGGATCATCCAGTTCTCGGGCGGCGAGCCCACCCTGCACCCGCAGTTCCACGAGATCATGAAGCTCGCCGGCCGGATGGGTTTCTCCCACATCCAGATCGCGTCGAACGGCATCTCCTTCAACGACCCCGACTTCGCGATGCGGGCGAAGGAAGCGGGGCTCCACACCATCTACCTGCAGTTCGACGGCCTCGACGACGCCATCTACAAGGTCACGCGGGGGAAGCCGCTCCTCGACGTCAAGATGAAGGCGATCGAGAACATCCGCAGGGCGGATATGAAGATCGCCCTTGTCTGCACGATCGTGCGCGGGGTGAACGACGGGGCGGTGGGCGACATCCTCCGCTTCGCCATCGCGAACGCGGACGTGATCGCGGCCATCAGCTTCCAGCCCATCTGCTTCACGGGGCGCATCTCGCACGCGGAGCGGATGAAGAAGCGGATTACCCTGCCGGACGTCATGCTAGGCCTCGAGCGGCAGACCGGGATCGTAAAGCGCAGCGACTTCTACCCCCTCTCCTTCGTGAGCCCCTTCTCGAAGTTCATCGGGGCGCTGCGCGGCGAGGAGATCACGAACCTCACCTGCCACCCCCACTGCACCCTCTGCACCTACCTCGTCATCGATGACGAGGGGAAGGCGGTCCCGATGTCGCGCTTCATCGACGTCGAGGGGCTGGTGACGGACATGAACCGCCTTGCGGGGAAGACCGCGAAGTCGCGCTTCAAGGCGTTCGCGAAGATGAGGGCGTGGAACTCGCTCCGGAGGCACTACCACGAGCCCCGCGCCCCGCGCGGCCTCTCCTTCAAAAAGTACCTCCACACCCTGAACGGGATGCTCGACAAGAAGGTGGGGAGGGCGAAGAACGCGAGGACGTTCCGCACCATGATGGTGGGCGGCATGCACTTCATGGACGTCTACAACTACGACCTCTCCCGCATCCGCCGCTGCGTGATCCACTTCTCCGCCCCCGACGGCAAGCTCTACTCGTTCTGCTCCTACAACTCCGGCCCCTGCTACCGGCAGCGCGTCGAGCGGGCTCACTCGACCCCGGTGGAGGAATGGAACAGGGTCAGCGGGCACGAGCGTCGCCCCGGATGAACGTGCACCCGGCGGTCTACAAGAAATTCAGGATCTTCTCGCGCTTCGCGCTTGGGAGGCCCGTCTGGTGCACCTGGCAGGTCACCTACCGGTGCAACTTCTCCTGCTCCTTCTGCGACTACTGGAAGATCCGCGTCGACCCCTCCGCGGAACTCACGGTCGCCGACATCGAGCGCGGCAGCCGGAACCTCGCCCGGATAAGCTCGCTCATGATCTCCATCGGAGGCGGGGAGCCTTTCTTAAGGCCCGACCTCCCCGCGGTGATCGCCGCGCTCGCCCGCTACCATATGCCCCTCATCACCACGAACGGCTGGTGCGTCACGCCTGAAAACGCCCGCGCGACCTTCCGCGCGGGGCTCTGGGGGGCGAGCGTCTCGCTCGACTATGCCGACGCGGAGAGGCACGACCGCGCCCGCGGGGTCAAGGGCTCCCACCGAAGGGCGCTCCAGGCGCTCGAGCACCTCTCCCGGGAGCGGTCCGGGAGATTCCAGCGCGTGAATGTGATGGCGGTGCTCATGAAGGACAACGTCGGGGAGATCGAGCCGCTCATCCGGCTAGCGGCGCGCCGCGGCGCCTTCTTCATGGTGCAGCCGTTCTGCAGTCTCAAGGGGGGAGAGCGGGAGTTCTCCGCGGATGCCGCGGTGTCCGCGCACCTGCTCGCCCTTCGGAGGAAATACCCGAACTTCATCTCCAACGAGTATTTCCTCGAACGGTTTGACCTCGCGCTGAACGGGGGGGTGCCCGGGTGCAGGGCGGGAAGATCGTTCTTCAACATCGACAACTACGGGCGGGTCGCGAAGTGCGTCGAGGACCTCGATCATCCGCTGGGGAACATCCTGACCGACCCCGCCCGCGAACTCGCGGCGAGGCTCACCCGCGCGTGGAGGGAGAACCGCTGCCGCGCGTGCTGGTACAACTGCCGTGGCGAGATCGAGGCCCTCTACACCCCGCGCGGGTTCCTGAACGCCATGCCCGTGGTCCTCTCCACCTGGGGAAGCACCAGGGGCTCCTAACGTATCGGCAGGAGCAGCGGCACGATGATTCCGAGCCCCACGTAGACGTCGTACTGCCAGCAGTAGCGTGGATATTCCCAGAAGATGATGTCGGTGAGGACCGGGATGCGCGGCGGCCGCCACGACGGATTCTCGATCCGCCGCCAGGTGTGCAGGATCCGGTGCGCGGCGGTGATGTTCGCGAAGAGTGCGAGCTCCCACAGGATGCTCGGCATCCGGAAGAACAGCCCCCCCATCATGATCATGAACGTGCGCTCGGACCGCTCCCAGAATCCCACCGCGCAGGAGACCCCGATATTCTCCGCGCGGGCGCGCGAGTAGCTTATGAGGATCGAGCCGCCGGTGGCGAGGATCGCCAGCGCCGTGTTGCGCAGGGGGCCGTGCGCGGCGTAGTAGAGCCCCGCGCCCCCGAGCAGCACGACGTCGGAATAGCGGTCAAGGCACGAGTCGAAGAATCCCCCGAAGGCGGTCACCCGCCCCGTCCGCTTCGCCACCGCCCCGTCGAAGATGTCGCAGGCCCCGGCGAAGAAGATCAGAATCCCGCCGAGGGGAAACAATCCGAGGGAGAAAGACGCGGCGGCGAGGCATGAGATGACGAACCCGGCGAGGGTGAGGGCATTCGCGGACACCCCGCGGCGCACGAGGATGCCCGTGATCGAGTCCTTGAACCGGTTCACGCCGCGGCGCGCGAGCTCCGTGTACGTCATCATGGCGGGGGTCAGTATAGCGCGGGCGGCGTGGCGCGTAAAGGATAGAGACGACAGGATAGAGACGAATGGCCAGTGGGGTGGGCCTGCCTGGGGGGGGCCTGCCTGCCTGTTGACTCCCCCTCATCACCACGCTATACTGGCTCTGGCCCCGAGGCACACGCATGACCCTGCGCGCGAAGGTCCTCTCCGTTTTCGGCGGCATGCTGATCTGCATGATAGCCGTCTTCTACGTCGCCACCCGCGTCATCCTGCTCGGCAACTTCGCCAGGATCGAGGATGAGCGCGTCGTCAGGAATCTGAACCGGGTGCGGGATGCCCTCTCCGCCGAGGTCGAGCAGCTCGATTTCGTCACCCGCGACTGGGCCTGGTGGGACGAGACCTGCGGGTACGTCGGCGGCCGGAACGAGGCGTTCTCCCGGGAAAACCTGAACGACGTCACCCTCGCCGCGCTCAAGATCGACGCCATCGTGTTCACGGAACCCTCGGGCCGGATCTTCTATGCGACCGGGTTCGACAGGGCACGCGGCGTCAAGACGCCGCTCCCCGAGGGGCTCGAGAAACACCTTCTCCGCGGCGGCCCCATGACCGCCCACCTCGCAGGCCGCGACCGCGTGGCGGGGATCGTCATGCTTCCCTCCGGTCCCGTGCTCCTCGCCTCGCGACCGATCCTCAGCGGCGAGGGGAAGGGCCCGATCCGTGGCTCGCTCCTCATGGCGCGATCCCTCAACCCCGAAAGGGTGCGCGCCCTTTCATCCCTGACGCACGTCGCGTTCTCGCTCACGCCGTTCCGGGCCCCGCGCCTCACCGAGGATTTCCGCTTCGCCCGCGCGTCGCTCGCCCGCTCTCCGGGGGATCTCATCCGGCCCCTGGGCGCGGGGGCGGTGGCGGGCTACCGGGCGTTGCCCGATATTTTCGGCGAGCCCGCGCTCATCCTGCGCGTCGAGAACGCGCGTGACATCTACACGCGCGGGCTGTACACGCTGCGCTATCTGGTCCTGTCGATGCTGGCGGTGGGGCTCGTCTTCAGCGCGGGGTTCCTGATCATCATCGAGAGGCTTATCCTCTCGCCGCTCGGGCGGCTGACCACGCGGGTCGACGCCATCGGGACCACGGGCGATCTCTCGTCGCGGGTGATACTCGGCGGGCGCGACGAGCTGTCGAGGCTCGCCGGCTCCATCAACGGCATGCTCGTCGCCCTGGAGCGGGCGCAGGAGGTCGTGAAGCGGAGCGAGGAGGACTATCGCGCCCTCTTCGACAACATGCTCACCGGCTTCGCCTACCACCGGATCGTGACGAACGAGAAGGAGGAGGCGGTCGATTTTGTCTTCATCGAGGTCAACAGCGTGTTCGAGAAACTCACCCGGCTCCAACGGGACGCGATCGTGGGGAGAAAGGCGTCGGAGGTGATGCCCGGGATCATGCGCGAGGAGTTTGACTGGATCGGCCTGTACGGAAGGGTCGCGCTCACGGGGGCGACCGCGCGGGTCGAGCGCTATTCCGAATTCCTGGGGCTGTGGTACTCGATCTCCGCCTACAGCCCTCGGAAGGGCCACTTCGCCATCCTGTTCGACGACATCACCGAGAGGAAGCACACGGAAGACGAGGTCATCAGGCTGAAGCGGCAGATTGAGTTCATCCTCGGCGTGACCAAGACAGGCCTGGATATCATCGCCTCGGACTACACCATCCAGTACATCGACCCGGAATGGCAGAAGGCATACGGGGATCCCGCCGGCCGGAAGTGCTACGACTATTTCATGGGACGGAGCGAACCCTGCCCCGAATGCGGAATCCAGAGGGCGCTGAAGTCAAAGACGACCGTGGTCAGCGAGGAGACGCTGGTGCGGGAGGGCAACCGGCCCGTGCAGGTCACCACCATGCCGTTTCTCGACGAGCGCGGCGAGTGGCTCGTCGCCGAGGTCAACGTGGACATCACCGAGCGAAAGCGGGCGGAGAAGGGAATGGAGCATCTCACCCGCGTGCTGCGCGCCATCCGCGGCGTCGACCAGCTCATCACCCGCGAGAAGGACCGCGCGAAGCTCATCGCGGGCGCGTGCGAGAGCCTCGTCATGCACCGGGGGTACATCAACGCCTGGGTTGCCCTGCTGAGCGACTCGGGGGAGGTCCGCGAGGTCGCGGAGTCGGGAGTCGGCGGCGATTTTGGGGAGCTCGTGGAGCGCATGAGGCGCGGCGAGTTCCCCGATTGCGGTCGGCGGGCGCTCGAGGGGCACGAGCCGGTTATCGTCGTGGACCCCCCGTCCTCCTGTTCGGAATGCCGGATGGCATCAGGCTACCACCGGAAGGGGGCGATGACCGTAAGGCTCGGGCACGGGGCCAGGGTGTACGGCCTTCTTTCGGTGGCGCTTCCCCCTGACTTCGCCGCGGACGAGGAGGAATGCGCGCTCTTCGGCGAGCTTGCCCGGGATATCGCGTTCGCCCTCAACGGGCTTGAGATCGAGGAGGCGAGGTCCAGGGCCGAGGAGGAGCTCCGGACGGCCGCCCGGGACCTGAAACGGTCCAACCAGGAGCTCGAGCAGTTCGCCTATGTCGCCTCCCACGACCTCCAGGAGCCGCTCAGGATGGTGACGAGCTTCCTGCAGCTCCTTGAGAAGCGCTACCGGGACCGTCTCGGCGCGGACGCGGCGGAGTTCATCCGCTACGCCGTCGAGGGGGCGGGCCACATGAAGAGCCTCATCAGCGACCTCCTGGGGTACTCGCGGCTCGGGACGACCGCCAGGCCATTCGCGCCGACCGACTGCGAGGCGGTCCTCGAACGGGCGCTGGCGAACCTCACGGTGGCGGTCGCCGAGTCCGGCGCCTCAGTCACCCATGACCCGCTCCCGGTCGTCTGCATCGACGAGCAGGAATTCGTCCAGCTCTTTCAGAACCTGATCGGGAATGCCCTGAAGTTCCGAAGCTCCGAGTGGCCGCGCATCCATCTCTCCGCGTCGCGCTCCGGAAAGGACTGGCTCTTTTCGGTCCGGGACAACGGGATCGGCATCGAGCCGCGCTTCGCCGAGAGGATATTTGTGATCTTCCAGCGCCTGCACGGCAGGGAGGAGTACCCCGGCACCGGCATCGGCCTCGCCCTCTGCAAGAAGATCGTCGAGCGGCACGGGGGGAGGATCTGGGTCGAGTCGGAGCTGGGGCGCGGCGCGGCATTTTTCTTCACCGTGCCCGAACATCGGGCGGGCGATTTGTACGACGGGCGGGGGGCGGGATGAGAGCGAAACAGGCGGTGACCCTATTGCTCGTGGAGGACAATCCCGGCGATGTGCGGCTCCTCATGGAGATCGTGAAAGAGGAACGGATCGCCGCGTCCCTGCGCGTGGCCGGGGACGGGGCGGCGGCGCTCGCCTCCCTTCGCGCCGCGGGCGCGGCGCTCCCCGATCTGATCCTGCTCGACCTCAACCTGCCCCGGAAGAACGGGCTGGAGTTTCTCGCGGAGATGAAAGCCGACGTGGCGCTGAAGCGGATCCCGGTCATCGTGCTCACCGGCTCGGAGGCCGAGGAGGATATTGAGCGGGCGTACGAGCTCCACGCGAACTGCTACATCGTAAAACCCTCCACCATCAAGGGGCTCGTCGCCGTGGTGCGGGGCATCGCCGAGTTCTGGCTCGGCATCGCGCGGCTTCCGGGCAGGGGCGGCATGGCGGGGGAGGGCGGATGAGCCCGCGAAGGCCGAGGGTCCTCCTCGTCGAGGACAGCCGCCTTCAGGCGCGGCTCATCGTGGAGTTCGCGGCGCACGCGCTCGATATTGAGTGGGTCGACCGCCTCTCCGCGGCCCTCGCGCGTCTCGCGGCGGGGGGTGTCGACGCGGTGCTGCTCGACCTCACGCTCCCGGACAGCTGGGGGATCGACACGCTGAGACGGCTCGCGGCCGCGCACCCTGCCGTTCCGGTCATACTGCTTTCGGGCGGAGAAGGCGGGGCGCTCGCCGGCGAGGCGGTGCGGCTCGGGGCGGCGGGGTTTCTTTCCAAGGATGGCGTGGACGGAGAGAAAATCACAGAGGCGGTGCGCGTGGCGATGGCGGGCTATCGGGCAGGCTCCTAGCGCGCCGGCGTCTCTCCGGTGATAAAGCGCTGGAGGAGCTCGCGGGCCAGGGTGTCGGGCATCTGTTTCGGCGGGTGCTTCATCGTGTAGGCGCAGACGGCGTCGAGCGGGCCGCCGATTTTTCTCTCCCGCGCGACCCTGCAGCAGCGGATGGCGTCGATCGACACGCCGCCGCTGTTGGGGGAATCCTCGACGGAAAGCCTCAGCTCGATGTGCATCGCCACCCCCGCGAACCCGCGCCCCTCCATCCTGATGAAGCAGACCTTGTTGTCCTTCTGCCAGGGGACGTAGTCCGAGGGGCCGATGTGGATGTCGTCTTTATCGAGCGGCGTGGAGAGCTGCGACTGGACCGCCTCGGTCTTCGATATCCTCTTCAGCTTGAGGCGGTCCTGGTTCAGCATGTTCAGAAAATCCGTGTTGCCGCCGGTGTTGAGCTGGTAGGTCCGGTCGAGTTTGACCCCGCGGTCGTCGAAGAGCCTGGCGAGGGTCCGGTGGACGATCGTAGCCCCCACCTGCGCCTTTATGTCGTCCCCCACGATCGGGATCCCCTTCTCGGAGAACTTCCGCGCCCACCCCTTGTCCGAGACGATGAAGACCGGCATGCAGTTGACGAGACTCACCCCGGTCGAGAGACAGCATCCGGCGTAGAACTCGACGGCCTTCTGCGAGCCCACGGGGAGATAGTTGAGGAATATTTCCGCGCCGCTCTCCGCGAGGACCTTGCCGACGTCGCACGGGGGGCGGTCGCAGGGGAGGAACACCCTGTCGTTGTCGTAGTCCTTCATGTGGGGGGATACCCCGTCGAGGACCGGTCCCGGCTGCACGATCACGGGGCTCGCGGGCATGTCGGCGACGATCGTCTTGGTGCAGTTCGGCTTGGCGAAAATGGCCTCGTGGAGAGGCCGCCCGACCTTCCGCCTGTCGATGTCGAACGCCGCCACCACCTCGATGTCCGCGGGGGTGTACCCCCCGATATCCCAGTGCATCAGGCCGATCGAGCCCTCGCCGGCCGCGCCCCCGCGGCGGCGGTAGTGCTCGATGCCCTGTATGAGAGAGCTGGCGCAGTTGCCCACGCCGGCTATGGCGATGCGAATAGGACGCTTCAAGGAATACCCCCGTATCACAGGGTGCAAAGTATATACCCAATATATGGCACCCGCAATAGAATTACATAGAATTACATAGAATTATGGAACGGCCGATTGTGGGACGGCCCCGTGCGGGCCGGGGTCGGTGGTTTTCCGCTGGCATCCCGGCCCGCGTGGTGCTAAACTGTGCGCCTTCCGGTGCGCTGTGTCGCGCGAGCGCTCAACATCGAGAACGTATACCCATGATCATCGAAGTCGTACACCCGATACTCGCGGACGCGCTCTCGCGGCTGCGCGACAGGCGCACGACGCCGCCCGAGTTCCGGCGGCTCATGCGGCGGGCGGCGCTGCTGCTCTCGTGCGAGGCGCTGCGTGATCTGCCCCTGAAGACCTCGTCAATCAGAACACCCCTCGCCGCCGTGAAGGGGAGGGTCCTCGCCGGGCTTCCGGTGGTCGCGGTGCCGGTGCTCAGGGCGGGCCTCGGCATGCTGGGGGGATTCCTGGATCTCATGCCCGGGGCGGCCGTGGGCGTCATCGGTCTCCGCAGGGACGATCGGACGTTCGAGCCGCACGAATACTACCGGTCGCTCCCGCGCTCACTCGCCGGCCGCGTCACCGTCATCCTCGACCCGATGCTCGCCACGGGGGGGTCGCTTGTCGCGAGCATCGCCATTCTCAAAAAATGCCGGGCCTCCGACATCCGGGCGGTCACCCTTCTGGCGGCCCCCGAGGGGGTGCGGGAGGTGGAGCGGCGCCACCCGGATGTCCGCGTCTTCATCGCCGCCGTGGACGAGCGGCTCAACCGGAACGCCTACATCCTTCCGGGCATCGGCGACGCGGGCGACAGGCTTTTCGGGATGGAATGAGGACTGAATCCACCGTGGTGAATATCGGTTATGATCTCCGCACTCGTGCTTGCCGCGGGCGAATCCGCGAGGATGGGAACCCCGAAGGCGCTCCTGCCCCTCGGGCGGGGCACCTTCCTCTCCGTCATCTGCGGGCGTCTCGCTGCGGCGGGGGCGGACGAACTGGTCGTCGTGCTCGGCGCGCACGCGGAAGCAGTTCGTGACGCGGGCGTGATCCCCCGCGCGCGGATCGTGGTCAACGAGGCATATCTGGACGGGCAGCTCTCCTCGCTCCAGTGCGGGCTGCGCTCCTTGTCGCCCGATACGGGCGCGGCGCTCGTGACACTGGTGGATCATCCGCTCATCGAGGCCTCCACCTACCGGGGGTTGCGGGACGCAGGCCGGAAGGCCCCCGATCTTATTTTCGTCGCTGAGTACCGGGGCAGGGGGGGGCACCCGGTCGTGTTCCCCCGGGCGGTGTTTGACGAGCTGTTCTCGGCGCCGCGGGGCGGGGGGGCGCGGGCGGTGGTGAGGAAAGACCCCTCGCGCGTCAGGAGGGTCCCGTTCGACGACCCGGGTATCGTCGCGGATATCGACACGCCGGAGGACTACAAGAAACTGGTTCAAACGGTTCAAGCCGTTTAAACGGTTCAACCGGTCAGACGGCTTGAACAACTATAACGTACTGCCTCACCACGAAGGACACGAAGAAAACGTCTCGCGGATTGAACCGTTTGAACCGTTTGAACTGCTTGAACGCTTTTTGAGAGCGGGAGGGGGATATGTCCACGGAGGAATACGCGGTGTTCAGCGCGCTGGCGGAATCGGTCCGGCGGGGCAGGCCCGTGGCGCTCGCCGTCGTCGTGGCGACCCGGGAATCGTCTCCGCGAAAGGCCGGCGCCCGCATGCTTGTGTACGCGGACGGCTCGATCGAGGGGACGATAGGCGGGGGCGTCCTCGAGGCGCTCGTGATCGGCGAAGCCAAAAAGGCGCTCGCGTCCGGCAGCCCGGTCAAGCTCTCCTACAGCCTGGATCCGGAGAACCCCGAGAATATACGGATGTGCTGCGGGGGCGAGATGGAGATATTCATCGACGTGATCAGAGGGCACGCCCCGCTGATCATATTCGGCGGCGGCCACGTGGGAGAGAGGATCGCGCGGGTCGCGGAGGCGGCAGGCATGCCG
>JBAXOY010000045.1:0-22887 GCA_037133055.1 Chlamydiota bacterium | reverse complement strand
CGGTGTGCGGGAATGACGATCCCGGCTGCGGCAGGAGGGTATCTCAGGCTCTTCCCCTACGCGTGGACGCGCTCCGCGATCCGGGCGGCGCACCGGAAGGAAAAGCCGGCGGCGGTGTTCGCCCACCCGTGGGAGTTCGACCCGGGTCTCCCCGACGTGCGCCTCCCGCGCGTGGCGCACTGGCGGCACTACGGAGGCATCGAAAAGAACGCCGCGAAGCTCGGAAGGCTCCTCGACGAGTTCGTTTTCGCCCCCGTGGGCGAGCTGATCGCGCGGCTGGACGCTGGGGCACCCCACGCATGACCGCCCTGCGCCCTATGTCGGGATTTGGGATTTGGGATTTGGGATTTATACGATGACCTTCTCCGCGTGGGTGTTCACGATATCGGCCGCCCTCATCGCCTACGGCTATCTCATCTACCCGCTCCTGGCCCTTCTCCTTGCGCGGCTTTTCCCGCGGCCGGTGCGCAAGGGGGAGATCACCCCCTCGGCGACCGTCCTGATCACGGCCCTGAACGAGGAGCGGGTCATCGGAGAGAAGATCGAGAACACCCTCGCGCTCGACTACCCGCGCGACAGGGTCGAGATACTTGTGATCTCCGACGGCTCGACGGACCGGACCGCCGAAATTTCCCGCCGGTACGCGCCCCGCGGGGTGACCCTCATCGAATTCGCTGAGCGGCGCGGGAAGCTGAAGGCGCTTCTCGACGCGGTGCCGCGGGCGCGCGGCGAGCTTCTCGTCTTCTCCGACGCGAGCGGCATGCTTCGCCCGGACGCCCTGCGCGCGATGGCGGCGAACTTCGCGGACCCCGCCGTCGGCGGCGTGTGCGGCTACTACCGCTCGCCGGGCCTCGATCGGGAGGGAAGGGCGGGGGAGCTCCTCTACTGGGACTACGAGTTCGCCATCAAGAGGGCCCAGAGCCGCTGGGCGACGTTGATGGGGGCGACCGGGGCGATGTACGCCCTGCGGCGCGAGCTTTTCGTGCGGCCGCCGCCCGACACGATCAATGACGACTTCGTGATCCCCGCCCTCATGGTGAGCAGGGGGCACCGAATGGTGCTCGAGGAGGGGGCGGTCGTCGACGACCATGACCCGCGCATGGGCAACTTCAGGAGCCGCGTTCGCGTCACGGCCGGGAACTGGCAGCAGCTCATCTATTGCCGGGGGCTTCTGTCGCCCCGCATGCCCCGTGTCTGCTGGCAGTTCCTTTCGCACAAGGCCGTCCGGCTGGTGATGCCGCTGCTCCTCCTCGCGCTCGGCGCCTCGATGCTCGCGCTCGCCCCCGGATGTGGGCTCGCCGCGCTCGCCGCCGCGGCGCTCTGCGCGCTCCCGTGGAAGACGGGGCCGG
Source organism: Chlamydiota bacterium (assembly GCA_037133055.1). Lineage (GTDB taxonomy): Bacteria > Auribacterota > Tritonobacteria > UBA1439 > UBA1439 > UBA1439. Next base: position 21,538 of record JBAXOY010000045.1, on the reverse strand, counting down.
GGAAAAAGATCTCCTCCACGGCGAGGAAGTTCTTCTCCGGCAACGCGGCCGCCCTCTATGGAACGGCGGTCTATTTCACGCGGCGCGGGAGACCCACATGGAACTGAATGAGGCGCGGCGGGGATTCAGGGTGCTGCTGGTGAACCCGGCGCCCGAGGAGATCGTTCAGGGTGGATGGTACCGGATGCCGCTTCTCGGCCTGGGCTACCTCGCCGCGTATCTGCGGGAACAGGGGTTCCCCGTCGGCATCGCGGACGCGAAGTTCGACCGGCTCGGGCTCGACGCCGTTCTCGCGAGAATCAAGGCGTTTTCGCCGGCTCTCCTCGGCGTCACCGCTATGACGCACGAGGTGCGGCGAGCCGCCGAGATCGCCGCGGCCGCGAAGCGCCTGCTCCCGGATCTCAAAACCGTCATCGGCGGCCCCCACGCGACCGCAATCCCCGTCGAGACGCTCGACGAGTTCCCCGCATTCGATTTTGTCGTCGCCGGGGAAGGGGAGGAGACGCTCCTCGAACTCTCCGACTCCCTCGCCCTCGGGAAGGGGTTCGCGGGCATCGCCGGCGTCTCGTTTCGCGGCCGCGGCGGGGCCGCGGGGTCGAACCCGCCGCGGCCGTGGCGGCAGGACATCGACAGCCTGCCGTTCCCCGCGTGGGACCTGTACGGCCCCTCCCGGGAGTACCAGCTTTTCTCCTCCCGGGGCTGCCCCTACCAGTGCAGCTTCTGCATGCGGGTCCTCGGCGACCGGGTCCGCTCCCGGAGCGTCGAGGGCGTGGTGCGGGAGTTCGAGTGGCTGGTCGCGCGCTACCGGCCGTCCGAGATCTCGTTTTCCGACGAGGTCTTCACGCTCGACGAAAAGCGGGCGACGGCGATCTGCGACCTCCTCATCGCGAAGGGGCTCCACACGACGCCCTGGTTCGCGAACGCGCGGGTCAACTGCCGCTCACTCGCGCTCTACACGAAGATGCGCGAGGCCGGGTGCGTGCGCGTCGGCGTGGGGATCGAGTCGGGGAACCAGGAAATTCTCGACCGGGTGCACAAGGGGATCACCAGGGAAAATGCCCGCGAGATGATCGGTCTCGCGAAGAGCGCGGGACTCCGCACGGCGGCGTTCTTCATCATCGGCCACCCCGGCGAGACGCGGGACACCATCCGGCAGACGATCGCCTTCGCCCGCGAGCTCAACCCGACCTCCGTCGCCTTCGGCGTGATGGTCCCGTATCCCGGGACAGAGATCGCCGCCATGGCGGGCCGGGGGGAGGGGGGCTACAGGCTGCGCAGTCGCAACTGGAGCGACTACGACAAGTATTTCGGCGGGGCGCTCGAGATGGCGGATATCAGTCGGCGTGAGCTCGAGCGCTGGCAGGCCCGCGCCTACCTCTCGTTCTACGTCCGCAACGCCCGCATCTTCTCTCTCGCCCGGTTCCTCTCCTCCCGTCGGAAGAGCGTCGCCCACTGCCTGCGGAGGCTTCTGTGGAAACGGGCCTGAGGGTCGCCTACGTCGTCGTGATGTTCCCTTGCTACTCGGAGACCTTCGTGCTGCGCGAGATCCGGGAACTCGCCCGCCGCGGCGCCGAGGTCACCATCCTCTCGCTCCGCGGGTTCTCGGAGAAGATCATGGACTCCGATGCGCGCCCGCTTCTCGCCCGGACCCTCTACGAGCCGTACCTCTTCTCCCGGGCTCTCGTGCGGGCGAATCTCGGCTTCCTCTTCTCCCGGCCCCGCGCCTACCTCGGCGCCGCGGCGTTCCTCGCCGCGAGGCTCTGGCGCAGCCCGGTGGAGCTCGCGAAGACCGCGGCGCTCTTCCCGAAGACGGCCCTCTTCGCGCGCGTCCTCCGCGACCGCGGGGTGCGCCACGTCCACGCGCACTTCGCGAACTACCCGGCCACCGCCGCCCTCGTCATCTCGCGCCTCACGGGGATCCCGTTCACGGTGACCGCCCATGCCCACGACATTTTCCAGGGCCAGCTCCTCCTCGATGCGAAACTTGACGCCGCCGGGAGGCTCTTCGCGATATCGGAGTACAACCGCCGGTTCATCCTCGCGCGCGTCGGGGAGCGGGCGGGGGCGAAGGTCGAGGTCCTCCACTGCGGGCTCGATCTTGCACGCTTCCCGCGCGCGCCGGCCCGGAGCGGCGAGACCCGCACGATCCTCGCCGTCGGGCGTCTCATGGCCATCAAGGGGTTCGACACGCTCGTGCGGGCGGCGGCGGTCCTGAGGGACCGCGGCGCGGGGTTCCGGTGCGTGATCGTGGGGGACGGGCCGGACCGGAAGGATATAGAGGAGCTCATCGACCGACACCGGCTCCGGGGCCTCGTCGCGATGGAGGGCGAGCGCACGCCGCAGGAGGTTCTCGCGATGATGGCCCGCGCGCGCGTCTTCGCGCTGCCGTCACGGCCCGCGGGAAAGCGCAGCGGGGTGATGGACGGGATACCGGTCTCGCTCATGGAGGCGATGGCGATCGGCGTCCCGGTGGTCTCCTGCGCCGTCTCGGGCATCCCGGAGCTGGTCGAGGACGGGAAGACCGGGCTCCTTGTTCCGCCGAACGACCCGCACGCCCTCGCCGCGGCGATCGAGAGGCTTCTCGGGGACGGGGAGCTCGCGTCGAGGCTCGTGCATGCCGCACGCGAAAAAGTGGAGCGGGAGTTCAACATCGCGCGCAACGTGGACCGGCTCATCGAGGCGTTCCGCGCAGGGGTAAAATGAAAACCCTCAGGTTTGCCGCGGTCATCGTCCTTCTCCTGATCTGCGCCGCGGGATGGCTGATGCGGTTCAGGTTTCCCTCCATCCGCATCGAGGGGATCGAGGTCCCCGGCCGCGTCGAGCTCGGGAAGGAGTTTCCCCTGACCCTCTCCGTCCTTCCCCGCGCGGCGTTCCAGCAGGATGCGAGCATGTTCATCCACTTCAGGGGCGCGAGCCCGGCGGTCAACGCCGACGTCGCGATCCCGATCCCGATGCGGCGGTGGACGCCGGGGAAAACCGCGCGTCTCGGGCCGTTCCACTGCGCGATCCCCGCCGGCGCAAGGGCGGGCCGCTACGAGATCGAGGCGGGCTTCTTCTATTACGGGCGCGATCACCTCGGGCGGGCGGGGTTCGTCAGGATCCCCTGGGCGAATCGGGGCGTGCGCGACTGGACGCTGGGCGCGGTCGAGGCCGTGCTGACGCCGCCGCGTCTCTGGACCCCGGGCGATTTCGGGGGCCGGGGCTATGCGGTGGGCTACGCCGGCCCGCTCGACAAGGTGTTCCCGGAAAAAGGGGACTACCGCGGCCCGGTGACCGACCGTGTGAGTCTCTCCGCGGCGCGGAACGAGTTCGAGTCGTTCCAGCTCGTCGTCGTCCCCGGGGCCTGGCCGCTCCAGGGGGTGACGATAGAAACGGAGGATCTGCGCGGTCCCGGCGTGATCAGGAAGGATGGGATCACGGTGCGGAGCGTCGAATACGTGAGCACGCGGCAGCCCTACTACGATGTCATGAGGACCGGCCCGTGGCCGGACCCGCTCCTGCCCCTCGACGAGGGGGGCGTTGACGTGCCGCGGGACCATGTCCAGCCGTTCTGGGTGACGGTGTACGTTCCCCCGGGCACCCCCGCGGGCGACTACCGGGGAAGGATTACGGTCGCCCCGGAGGGGCTTCCCCGCACGGCGGTCGAGCTCGGGCTCCGGGTGTGGGCCTTCGAACTTCCCGCGACGCCGACGCTGAAAACCGGCTTCGACTTCTACGAATATCTCGTACGGAAGTTCTATCCGAAGCGCCCGGGGGAGTCCGAGACGGCCTGGCGGGCGCGGAGTGACGCGGTGTGCCGCGACTACTACATGGATATGCTCGCCCACAGGATTTCGCCCATTCACAACGTGGGCAACCCCTCGCTCGTGGGGATCGCGAAGGGGAACTACCTTCTCGATTTCGGGGAATTCGACCGGAGGGTCGAAGAGTGCCTGCGCGCGGGGCAGACGGATTTCGGCATTGCGGCGGAGGCGCGGATCGCTCCGGATGAGGGCATCTGGAGCGACGGCTGGTACGGGTTCACGGGGCCCGACGCCGTCCGCGGCGTCTTCAGGGCGTACGGGGCGCACCTCGCGGAGCGCGGATGGCTCGGCCGCGCGTACACCTACGTCATCGACGAGAGCTACCGGGGGGTGAAGAGCCTCACGCGCCTCATCCACGAGGGGCATCCCGGCATCCGCACCATGCTCACCTGCACGCCCGAGGACGGGTACCCGGACGTGGACATCTGGTGCGTCCGCCTGAACAACTTCGATCCCGGGACGACGCGGCGGTTCAGGGAGCGGGGGAAGGAGATCTGGCTTTACGTGGCGAGCCCCACGCGGCCGTTTCCCACGATCATCCTCGACGGTTCGTCGCTCGATGTCCGCGTCCTGCCGTGGATCTGCCGGAGGATCGGGGTCACCGGCCTGGTGTACTGGTGCGTGAACTACTGGCATCTCTCTGACCCGTGGAAAGACCCGATGACCTGGCCGGATCAGAACGGGAACGGGGCGCTTTACTACCCGGGGCCGGCCGGTCCGGTGGGGTCGATCCGGCTCGAGGCGCTCCGGGACGGCATGGAGGATTACGAGTACCTGCGCATGGCCGGGGAATCGGGCATGGACCGCGGGATTGAGGATGCGGTCGGGAAAGTGGCCTCGTCGACATGGGAGTACGCGCGCGACCCGAAGGAACTGCTCCTCGTTCGCGAGATGCTGGGGCGCCTCCTCGACGGCCGCGGGACGCGCGCCCCGGACCGTGGTCCCGCGCCGGGGGCATTGTGATGTCTCAGTGCCCGCGGGAACGACATGCGCAAGAAGCGTGTCATGAAACCGGGGATTAAAACGGAAGAGAACACGCATGGATAAGATCAGGGTCGCACATATCATCTACGGGTTAAAACTCGCCGGCGCGGAAATGGTGGTCTGGGCGCTCACGTCGACTGCCGACAGGGGGCGCTACGTGCAGAGCGTGATCACCTTCGATGCCGGCGGCCCGGTGGAGGGTCTCCTCCGCGAGAAGGGCATCCCGGTCATCTGTGTGCCGAAACGAGGCCGCTACGATGTGACGGTGCTCTGGCGTCTTGCACGCGTGTTGCGGGCGGAACGCATCGACGTGGTCCACACCCACCTCTTTGGCGCCGATGCATGGGGGCGCGTCGCCGCATGGATGGCGCGCACCCCGTTCATCGTCAGCAGCCTTCACATGGTAGATTGCTGGCTGACACCGTTCCAGATCGCCGTCGAGAGATGGACATCGTTTTTCGCTCACCGTCTGATCGCGGTGTCGGAGGAGGTGAAGCGCTTTTACGTGTCCGGGGTGGGCGTTTCCGAGGGAAAGGTCACGGTCGTGTACAACGGCATAGACTGCGCGGGCTTGCCCGCGGCCGTGGACGGGGTCGCGAAGCGGCGCGAGCTGGGACTGCAGGAGGGGGGTCTCGTGGTGGGGGTCGCTGCAAGGCTTGAGCCGCAGAAAGAGATATTCACCTGGCTGCGGGCGGCGCGTCTGCTGGCGCAGGAATACCCCCGACTGGAATTCGTGATCGCGGGGGACGGCAGCCAGCGGCGCGAAATCGAGCTGTTCAACTCGAGTCTCGGGATGGCGGGCAAGGTCCATTTTCTCGGCGTCCGGCGGGATATGTATGAGATTATGGCGATCTGCGATTGCATGGTATTTTCGAGCCGACTTGAGGGATTTTCCATCGCCATTCTGGAATCAATGGCCAGCGGGAAGGCGGTGGTGGCGACGCGCGTCGGCGGGAACAGCGAAATGATAGACGACGGGATAAACGGTGTGCTTGTGCCGGTCGGCGACCCCGATGCAATTGCGCGCGCGGTTGGTCGGCTTCTTCGGGACGAACACGCGCGGCGGCGCATGGGGGAGGCTGCACGGAAGACCGTGCGGGAGCGGTTCAGCGTCGAGACGATGACGCGAAGCATATGCGACATCTATGAAGAGGGGATCAGGGATAGTCATCGGCCGACATAACGCCATGCTCCCGGCCGGCCCCCTCTCCCCTTTGTGCCCTGCGCAGCGGCCTCGAGGATTACGGGCGCCTCGGGATGATTCAGAATCGGGGCTGGACCGGAAAATGGGGGAGATCGTCGGCGGGGGTACCTCCTCAACATGGGAGTACGCCGAGTCGCCCGGATGATTTTTCCACACGCGTTGCCTGACTGGCGGGAGACCCGACATGAGTTGGCACGCCGGAGTGGCGGGGGGGGCGGGATGAAGCCTGTCCGCCTCGCGCTCGCCGTCTTTGCATGGATGCTCCCCCTCGCAGCCCTGGCGCTCATCGGCGGCTGGACGCACCGGTATTACCCAGGCGCGCTCGCGACCGTGAAAACACTGCTTCACCGGAAACCCGCGTCCCAGGCGGCAGTCCTCTGGCTCGGAAGGTTCGGCGGCGAGACAGAGGCGGAGCGGTGGCGGAGGGACGGCGCCGAACTCGTCGCGGAAAACGGATGGGGGAGGGTGACGTTCAGAAAGGGGCCGGGCCTCCCCGGCATCCGGCTCACCGACTACCTCTCGGGGCCCGCGCGCGCGCGCGACTGGTCGCCGTACCGCCGGATCAGCTGGGAGATGCGCGTCCCGCGCGAGACGGATCGGCAGCTCATGATGATCGTCAAGGATGCAGGGGAGCGCAGGTTCGAGCGCGGGTTCGCCCTCCCGCGGGGACACGGGGGGGGGCGGGCGGTGGTCGACCTTGAGGAGATGAACCCCGCGATCGATCTCACCCGCGTCGGAGAGGTCCATTTCTACATGAAGGACCCCGACGACGACATTGTCGTCGAACTCGCAAACATACGGCTCGAAAAGGGCGGGCCGCCGGGCGAGGTGCTCGGGAGGCCGTTCGTCGTCTTCGACAGAATCGAGGTGCCTTCCTCCGCGCGGCTGGGCGAGGCGGTCACGATCTCCGCGTGGCTCACGATCACGCGCCCACAGGCCATCCCGTACTCCGTGTTCGTGCACCTCTACCCGGAGCGCGAGAAGGGCGTCGGGGTCCCGGCCGAGAGGAAGGGCTACCTCCACATCGAGAACATCCCGCACATCCCGGTCACGGATTGGCCGGTCAACTCCCCGCAGCAGGTGGGCCCCTTCACCGTCTATTTCCCGAAGCACAACCCGCCAGGCCGCTACCTCATCCGCATCGGGCTCTACAACGACCTCGCGGGGGGGAACGGGCCGCGGGACGTCCCGTACCGGGGCGCCTACGATTACGCGGGGAGCTTCCCGAAGTGCCGCTACACCGATCAGAAGATCGAGGATTTCGTGGTGGGGTCCATCGAGGTGAAGGGAAACCCGTCCCCCTAGGAGCGCGCCGCCCGGGTACGAGCGATCTTCTCCACCCTTTTCGACTTCGTGCCCGTGCTGCTATCCCGTCGTCCGGAACGGGCGGGGTGGTGTATACTGTTCCCCGGCGAAAAACCCGTCGCCCGGACTGCGCGGGATGGTATAGGTTGCGCCCCGACGAAAAATGCGTCGGGAAATGACGCCATGAAGAATCGCTGAATCAGAGTGATCCCGGAATGCGCGCGAACGGCGCCACACCATTCTTCTCGATCCTCCTCCTCGCCGCGGCGGTGCTCGCGGGTGGCTGCTTCTGGCACGAGCGGATTGATGATTCCCACATCACGTTCAGATACGGCGGGAATATCGCGCGCGGGGCGGGCTGGGTCTACAACGAGGGGGAGCGCGTCCCCGGCTCAACGAGCCCCCTCTGGACGCTCATTTCAGCCGCATCCTCCTCCGCGGGGCTCGATCCGGCGGCAACCGCGATGCTCCTGGGGATCGCCTTCACCTTCCTGGCGGCCATGCTCATTTTTCGCTTGCTCATCCCCGAGCTCGGCGCCATCCCCGCGGCGGCCGCCGCGCTCCTTTGCGAGCTCAACACCCTGAACGCGACCGCCTCGGGGCTCGAGTTCTCCCTGCTGGTCTTTCTCGGGGTACTCGCGATAGCGCTCTACCTGCGCGGTCGACGCATGGCCTCCGCGATCGTCCTCGCCCTCATGATCCTCACGCGCGCCGACGGAATCCTCCTCGCCGCGGTCCTCCTCGCGGATTCGTGTGTGCGGCGGAGACGCGTCCCGTGGAGGGAAGCGCTCCTCGGCGTCGCGGTGATGCTGCCCTGGTTCGCCTTCAGCCGCGCCTACTTCGGCTCGTTCCTCCCACACACGCTGGAGGCGAAAAGCGCGCAGCTTGAGTCGGGGTTCTGGTTCTACTCCTACGCGCAGAACACCTGGCGTGTGATGCTCGCGGCCGTCAGTGGCAATCCGATCCACCTCCTGGTGCTGCCGCTCGCGTTCTGCGGGTTATTCAAACGGGGGGCCGCGCTCGCCCTTCTTCTCTCCTGGTGCGGGCTCTACGCGCTCGCCTACGCGATGCTCGGCATCCCGGGCTACCATTGGTATTACCTGATACCGTCCTACGGCATCGGCATCCTCGCCGCCGCGGGGATCTCGGTCGTCACCGGGAAGGAGATCGGGGGGCGGCTCGCGGCCGCTGTTCTCCTCCTGATATTCTGCGCGAGCATCATTGTCTTCCCGATGGGCTCCGTGCTGCGGGCCGCGGGGAAAACGTACATCGACAGGAGACTCCGCGCGGCGCCGCACAACCACCCCGCCGAGTTTTACTATGGGAAAGCGGACGAGATGCTCGAATCGATGAGGAAAATCGCCGGGGTCGGGAATCCCCCGATCGCGTGTGCGGCGGCGCTGATCCTGTTCGGCTTCCTCCTGTGCCCGCGGGGCGGGGACAGGGGGCGCGCGGTGTGGCCGGCGGTCTTCTGCGCCTTGCTCCTCCTGCCGCGCCTGAACGATTTCGAACTGCTCGCGCGGAGCGTCCCCTCGCAGCGCACTCTTGCCTACATGCGCATCGGGGAGTGGATGCGGGGAAATCTTCCCCCGCGTTCGCGCGTCGCGATGGAGGAGATCGGGATCGTCGGCTATCGCTCGGGGCTGCCGATACTCGACCTCGGCGGCATCGTGAGCCCGGCGATCGCGCGCGACCTCGCCGCGGGCGACCGGACCTCGTGGCTCTACCGGTACCAGCCCGACTACGTGCTCCTCCAGGACCTCTGGGTTTTTGACGAGCCGGTGCGGGAGCTCGCGTATTTTCGCGAGGGGTACGCGGAGGTCCGCTCGTGGCCGAGGGGCGACGGGCTCGTGGCCAGGCTCTACAAGAAGGTACGGGACTGGGAGGGGCCGGGGCGCGCGGGGCCCCTCGCCGCGGTCGCGCAGTGGGACTTCAGGCGCTCTGAGGACGCGGGCCGGTGGAGGCCCTTCAATCCCCGGGAGACGTCTCCGGCGGGGACGTCTCCGCACGGGTATCCGCGCTACGCGGCGCTCGGCGACGACTCATCCCTCGCGATCGACGGGCTCTCCATCGCTCCCGCCTGTGTCTCAAAAATGGAGCTCAGGCTGAAAATCACGCCGCGCTTCATGCGCCGCCGGGCCGGTGTCGCGTACCTTGAGTGGGGGGAGAAGGGGGGGGAGGGATATTCCCCGGAGCGCAGGGCCTCTTTCGCGACGAAGGCGAACGGCCGATTCATGACCTATGAGATCGGCCTTTCGGGGAACTATGCCTGGCGCCGCGCCGGCACCGTCGCCTCCCTTAAGATCAACCCCACCGACATCGACTCGGAGATCGAGTGGGCGTCCGTGGAGCTCCTCGGCCCGCGGCGGTGACGATTCGCGCAACAACATCAGGACAGACCTCCGACCATCGACCGCGCCGCCCCCCGCCTTGATGGTGAAGCCCCGCGGAATACGCCGGATGCGCCGAAGCGCGGATCAGTCGATGAAGATCTCGGCGGGGATCTCCGGACGGTCCGCGCGGCGTCTGCCCAGTATCATCAGCTTCTGGAGGAGCGTCAGATCTTCCGGGGCCCGTTTCGGGACGACTGTGTACTTCACGCGGACGCCCTTCCCCTCGGCCCTGATGGTGAAGCAGCTGAGCTCGTAGGACGGGAAATACACGTCGGGCATCAGGCGGAAATGCGTCGACACGCGCTCGAGCCGCTTGAGCCACGTGCCGGTGTTGAGGATGTAGCGGGAGCCGGCCTTCCGGACGGAGGGCACGTGCGTGTGGCCGTAGATATAGATCGCGACCGAGGGGTCTTTTTCGAAGATCGTTTTCGCCGCGGCGACATACGCCCCCTCCTTGTCGAGCCGTATATCCGAGGAGAGGTTGACGCCGTAGCGCCGGAGCGTCTCGTGGATGTCCCGCGACAGGAAGAAGAGCGGGATCGCGAGGATGAGCACGGTCGAGATGACGACGCCGTTGATCCAGATCACCCAGTCGACGAGGCGCCCCGCCAGCCCGAAGCGGCTGCCCAATCTGAGGTCGAAGACCTTCGTGCGGAGGATGCCGAATTTCTGCAGCGACTGACCAAGGTAGACGATGACGCTCACCGTGAACAGGAGCAGGAACGGCAGGAGAAACCAGCGGAGGATGTCGCCCATCTCCCGGTAGAAGTAGTTCGACCACATCCAGAAGGGGATATCCTCGGTGGGGTAGACGGACGCGAGGTCGTTCAGCCATGGGCTGCGCCCCCGCGCGGCGCTCTTCGCGGCGGCGGCGACGGTGGCCACCGTGATGAAGTAACCGGACGGCAGCCCGTAGGGGTCTCCGAAGTTCGGGAAACTGTTGAAAGAGTCGTGCTGGTTGCCGTGCTCGACCCATATCGTGCGGTCGCCGGCGGGTCGCGCGAGGTGCGTGACGGGTTCGAGCGTGATGTTATACCCGGCGAGTTTCTCCTTCCACGCGGGAACGCAGGCCAGTTCATAATCGTGGTTTCCCGGCATGAGCGTGATCTTCACGCGCCGGCCGGTTTCGCGGAACTGCGCGAAGAGCGCCGGGTGTTGCCGGATGAGCAGGTCGAGTTTTTCGATGCGTGTGACCGTCGTCAATTCCCAGAAACCGAACGCGTCGCCCGGGATGATGAGCTCCGCCGGGAGCGGGCCGTCCGCGATGCCGCGGAGGAATCCGATGAGTTCCGGCTCGAAGCTGCAGTGGTCGAGGGCCCCGTCGCCCCCGATGTGGAGGTCGCTGATGAGGTAATAGGTCGTGGGCTGTCCCGCCCCCTGTGCCGCATCTTTCCGGGCCTCCTGCTGCGGGCGGGCGGGCGCGGGCGCGCCGAGCGCGAGCACGGCGGCACTCGCGGCCGCGAGGGCGCTGAGGTACCGGCTCCTCCTGGTCATCATGCGGCTCCTTTCGTCTTTCCGTTTCCCCGAGTGAGGACGCGGGGCGAAATACTCATGCCCCGAGGTATGCCTTCCGGACGTCGTCCCGGGCGGCGAGCCCCCGGGCGTCCCCCTCCATCCGGACCCTCCCTTCGCTCATCACGAAGGCGTAGTCGCTCACCGCGAGCGCCATCCGCACGTTCTGCTCCACGATGAGCATGGCGAGTCCCTCGCGCTTCAGGCGCGCAATGGTCTTGTAGAGGTCGAGGACGAGCGCGGGCGCGAGTCCCAGCGAGAGCTCGTCGAGGATGAGGAGCTCGGGGGCGGCCATGAGGCCGCGCGCGACCGCGAGCATCTGCTGCTCCCCGCCGCTCAGGGTGCCGGCCTTCTGGCCCCGGCGCTCCGCGAGGCGCGGGAAGAGATCGAGGGCGCGGTCGAGGTTGCGCGCGGCGTGTTCGCGCGCGCGGGGGGTGAACGCCCCCATCCGGAGGTTCTCGATCACGGTCATCCCCGCGAAAAGCTGGCGCCCCTCGGGGACGAGCGTGAGCCCCATGGACGCGCGCGCGTGCGTGGGGAGGGCGGTGATCTCCCTCCCGCGGAATGCCACGCTGCCGCTCCGGGCGGGCAGAAGCCCCATCACCGCGCGGAGCAGGGTGGTCTTGCCCGTCCCGTTGCTGCCGACGAGCGCGGTGAGCCTGCCGGGCTCGAGGCGGAGCGTGACCCCCCAGAGGATCTGCACCTCCCCGTAGCCGGCCGTGAGGTCCGTGACTTCCAGCAGCGCCATCCCTATGCCTCAGATATAAGTTTTAGTTGTATCCGCGTTCATCCTGACGGTCCGCGTGCATCTGCGTCCCCACGTTGAAGCAACAAACTCCGCCCTCCTGTCTCCTATCGCGAGAGCCCCGCGGCAGCGTCCGGATCGCCCAGGTACGCCTCGATGACCGCCGGGTCCGCGACCACCTCGGCGGGGAGGCCGCGGGCGATCACCGTGCCGTGGTCAAGCACGAACAGATAGTCCGACACGCCCATCACCGCCTGCATGACGTGCTCGATCATCAGGATGGTGACCCCCTCGTCCCTGATGCCCCGTATCGTCCCGAGCATCAGGGCTATCTCCGTCTGGTTCAGGCCCGCGAGCGCCTCGTCGAGGAGGAGCAGGCGCGGACGCGCCGCGAGCGCGCGGGCGAGCTCCAGCCGCTTTTTCTGCGCCACGTTGAGGCTTGACGCCTGCTGCCCGGAACGCTCCGCGAGACCTACCCGCTCGAGCACCCCGCCGGCGACGCGCGCGGCGGAGGATCGTGAGTGCCGCTCCCGCCCGAAGCACGCGCCCACCATGACGTTCTCAAGCACGGTCAGCTCGTCCAGCGGACGCACCACCTGGTGGGTCCGGGCGAGGCCACGCCGCGCAACCTCGTACGCCGGGAGGCCCCCGATCTCCCGCCCCTCGAAGACGATGCTGCCGATGTCCGGCGCGAAGACCCCGTTCACCACGTTGAAGAGGGTGGTCTTTCCGGCCCCGTTCGGCCCGAGAAGGCCGAGGATCTGCCCCTCCCCGAGCTCGAAGGTGACGTCCGCGAGCGCCCGCAGGCCGCCGAAATGCTTCGTGAGCTCCCGGACCCTGAGGATCATTCGAGGAACCTCCGGAGGGGCGGGAAACGGCGGCGGAGCCAGCCGACGGCGCCCGCGGGGATGAAGAGCACGATCAGGAGGAGCGAGAGTCCCGCGACCGCGAGGTGGAGATTCTTGAAAAGCGGGCTCGTGATGAGATACCCGCGCAGGCGCTCGTACGCCGCGGCCCCCGCGACGGGCCCCATGAGCGTCCCCTGGCCGCCCAGCATCACCATCACCATCGTCTCGATGGACATGTTCAGGCGGAAGGCGTCGCCCGGCTCGACGTTGCCGTTCTTGAAGAAGTAGAGCACCCCAACGACGCCGGGGAAGAACGCCGAGAGCATGTAGGCGATCGTCTTCAGGCGCGGGGCGCGCACGCCCATGACCTGCGCCGCGTCCTCGTCCTCGCGGATCGCCATGAGCCCGAGGCCGAACCGGGACCGCCTGACGAGGTGACTCATCGCGATCGCCGCGAGCGCGGCCGCGAGGAGGGAGGCGTACACGGTCCACAGCGCCCGCGAGGCGCCCCCGTACCGGCGGTACACGTCGAAATTGATGGAGAGGCCGGTGGCCCCGCCGAAGGGGGGGAAGGTGCTCACGAACGCCCTCGCCGCCTCGTTGATGCCGATGGTCGCCAGGGCGAAGTAGGCCCCGCGGAGGCGCAGGATGCACGCGCCGAGCATCCCCGCGAGCAGCACGGAGGAGATCCCGCCCGCGAGCGCCGCAGCCGGGAGCGGCCATCCGTGACGGCTCAGGAGATAGAAGCCGCAGTAGCCCCCGAGCCCGAAGAAGACGATGTGCCCGAAATTCACGTAGCCGGTGTAGCCGAGGAGGATGTTGAGGCTTGTGGCGAGCGTCACGAAGATGAGGAGCGTGGACATCCCCTCCCGCATCGTGTCGCTCTCCGCGATCGCCGGCGCGAGGCCCGCCGCCAGGACCGCGGCGAGCGTCAGCCAGAGACCCGGAGACCGTCCCGCCTTCATCGCTCACCCCCGAAGAGCCCCGTCGGCCTGACCATGAGCACAAGCACGAAGATCGCGAACTCGATGACGGGGACCCAGCTCACCGGCATGAAAAACGGGATGCCGCCCTCGAGCAGCCCGAGGACGATTCCCCCCGCGAGCGCCCCCAGGGGATTGCCCAGCCCTCCGAGGACGCAGACCACGAACGACCGCATCTGGTACGACTCGCCGCTCAGGATGGTGAAGGGGAAGATGGTCGCGATGAGCCCCCCGGCGACGGCGGCGAGCATCGCGCCTATGCCGAAGCTGAGGGAGAGCATCCGCGCCGAGGGGATGCCCATGAGTTCCGCCGCCGCGCGGTTCGACGCGACGGCGCGGATCGCCGCGCCCGTTCTCGACCGATGGAGGAACAGGTGGAGCCCCGCGGTGACGAGCACGGCGATCGCGGCGGCGGCGAGGCGGGTCCCGGGGAAGGCGAGCGCCCCGATCCGGACCGTCCGCATCGCGAAGTCGATGTTCCGGGGTGTCGTCGTGAAGACCGCGGTTCCCATCCCGATGAGCATCATGTTGACCGCGAAGGTGGAGAGCAGCGTGGAGAGATACGGCGCGTCGATGAGGCGGTGCACCGCCGTCCAGTACATGCCGACGCCGCAGACGAAGCCGAGGAGCGCCACGCCCGCGAGCGCCAGGTAGGGGTTCAGCCCGAGGTGCGCGACGAGGAGGGAGAGGGCGAACATCCCGAGCGCCATGATCGCCCCGTGCCCGAGGTTCACGACGCGCATGACGCCCCAGATCAGGGTGAGTCCCATCGCGGCCACGCCGTAGACGCACCCCATCAGGATGCCGTCGCACAATGAAGAGATGAATTCCGGAGACATGCGCGGGATGCTCCATGTTCGATATGCGCGCGGGGCCGACGGTCACCGCGCGGGGTAGATCGCCGGGGCGGATCTGCCCTCCTCCGGCCACACCACCTGCCTGACCAGCGCCCCCGCCGCGTTCCTCTGCCACTGGATGTACACCATTTCGTGGCCGATCTGAAGCCCGTGCGAGTCGGGACGGACGTCGAACGCGATCCGGCCGAAGAAGGTGAGCATGTCGATTCCGTCGAGCGCCGACTTCAAGGCGGCGGTCTCCACGCGGCCCGCCTTCTCTATCCCCCTCTGGATGAGGAGGCCGGCGGCGTAGCCGCCGGCGCTGTGGTAGGAGGGCTCCTCGCCGAACCTCTTCCGGTACGCCTCGATGAATTTTGCCGCCGGGGGGCCGTACCAGTCGACGCCGGCGAGGCGCGCCGATTCGGGCGAATAGGCGCAGAGCGGCTCCCACTGGCTCGGGCCGATCACCCCGCGCGCGGCCTCTCCCAGCGCGGCGAACTTCGGCTCAGCGGCCGCCACAAGCAGCGCCGTGAATTTCCCGCCCGCCCCCTTTTCGAAAAGCTGGCGCGCGAACGTGCAGCCGTCCGCGAAATGCCCGCCCCCCATGACCGCGTCGGCGCCGCGGGGGATTGTGCCGATGAACGGGGCGAAGTCGGTCGTGCCGCTGTCGTAGCCCTCGAAGGCGGCGATCCGGAAACCGCGTGTCTCCCCGTAGGACTTCGCCGCGTCGCAGACATCGGAGGAGAACTTGTCCTTCTCGTGGACGATCGCAACGCGCGAGGCCTTCGGATCCAGCGCACGGAGCAGGTCGAAGGCGCCGGTGAGGTAGCGGCTCGCGGGGGTGTACACCTGGTAGACGAGGCGGCAGCCCTTCCGGTGCGTGCTGTCCGACGCCGCCCCCGCGGTGATCATGATCCGGTCGTACTGCTCGGCGATGACCGCGGCCGCGTCGGCGAGGCCGCTGCTGTACGGGCTGATGAGGATCCGGGCCCGGTCGTCGCCCACGAGCCTCGTGTAGAGCTCCTGGATGCGGTCCTTGTTGCTCTCGTCGTCGTAGTACCGCGCCGCGAACGTCACGGCCGTGCCGTCGGCGAGGGTGACGCCCCCCCCGCGGTTCACCTCATCGATCCACAGGGTGAGCCCGTTCACCTGCCGCGCGGACTCTATGTTGAGCTTGCCCGTCTGCGACGCGGTGAAGCCGATGACGACGCGGGAGGCGTCGGCGGCGGGGGAGGGGGCGCGCCCGCACCCGGCCGATACGACGGCGAGCCCCGCGAGCAGGAGCGCCGCGCGCGGGGTGAATGCCGGATGCGAACTCATCCTCAGCGGGGCTCCTTTCCTGAGAGCGACAGCAGGAACGCCAGGTCCTCTTCGGCGCGCAGCGCATGGGGGGCGTTCTTGGGCATGAAGATGCAGACGCCCGGCTCCATCGCGATCTTCTTCCCGTTAAGGACAAAAACGCCCTTGCCTTTCAGTATCGTCACCGTCGCCTCGCGCGAGGAGGTGTGCTCGGTGATGTCGGTCCCCTTCGCGAGGCACATGAGCGTGTGGTTCGACATCTCTCCCCGCGCGACGACCTTGCTGAATACCCCTTCGGAGGGAAACTCCATCATCTCGTACAGATTGCGCACCGCCGATCTCGCCATGTCGCCGCCTCCTGCAATGGGTGTGGGTGCGACGACCCGAGGGACCGGGGTTCCGCACCGCACAATGGTACTGTGAAATCCGGACTTCTTCAACCTGTCAGTGCGGCGGGGGGGCGGCGTGGTGCATGTGGGCCTTGGTCGACGGCCGCCGGCGGTGTAGAATGGGGGACGTGCGCGGCGTCCCCCCGGCGGGGGCGCCGCGCTCCGGGCCTCGGTAATCGCGCGGTGCGCGGGGCGTCCATCGATGAGAAGATGCGTGTGCGGGCTGGCGGTCTTCGTGTGCGGGGCCGCGGTCATGGTGATCGAGCTTGCGGGCGCCAGGGTGCTCGCCCCGTTCGCGGGGACGTCCCTCTACGTGTGGACCAGCCTGGTCGGCGTGGTGCTGGCGAGCCTGAGCGTCGGGTACTGGTGGGGGGGGATGCTCGCCGACAGGCGGCCCGATGCGCGGCTCCTCTCCCTGCTGTTGTTCATGGCGGCGGCCAGCGTGGGGATCACGGCCGTGGCGAAGGATCGGATCCTCATCCTGCTGCAGTCGCGGGTCGACGGGCCGGGGGCGCTCGCCCTGTGCGCCTCCCTCGCGCTCTTCGCCCCGGCGAACATGGTCCTGGGCATGGTCTCCCCGCTGGCGGCGAGGCTCACGATACGGGATACCCAAAGCGCCGGAACGACCGTGGGAACCCTGTACGCGCTCTCCGCCCTCGGGAGCATCACCGGCACATTCCTCGCCGGCTTTGTCCTGATCCCCTTCTTCGGATGCGCGCGGCTCCTCCTGCTGACCTCTGCGGCCCTCGGGGCCCTCTCCCTCGCGATCGCCGGGGGCCGGCGCGCGTGCGCGAGGGTCGCGGTGCTGCTCGCCCTGTTGGCGGTCGGCCGCGCGGTCCCCGGCGGCGGGCGCGCGGGCGCCGTCCTCGACGTCGATACCCCGTACAACCGGGTCTGGGTGTACAGGGATTCGCACGAGGAGACGGGAAGGCCGATCCTCTCCTTGTCCACGGACCCGTACGGGCAGGAGTCCGCGATCTACCTGGACGGGAATGACCTCGTCTTCGACTACATGAAATTTTTCCGTCTCATCGAGCGGTTCGCCCCGGGATTCAGGAGCGCGCTCATGATCGGCGGGGGCGCCTACGCCTACCCGGGGGAGTTCCTGCGGCGGTATCCCGATGCGCGCATCGACGTGGTGGAGATCGACCCGATGCTCACGGATATCTCAAGGAACTACTTCAACCTGCGGGACGATCCACGGCTGGCCGTGGTGCACGAGGACGGGAGGACCTTCCTCAACCGGGGCGGCGCGGGATACGACGTCATCATCGTCGACGCGTTCAGGGACGCGAACTGCCTGCCGTTCCACCTCGCGACGGTCGAGGCCGTGCGGAGGATGCGCGCAAGGCTGACGGCGGGCGGGGCGGTGCTCGTCAATATCATCGGGGCCATCGAGGGGGCGGACGGGAGATTCACCAGGGCGGAGTACGCGACCTACGCCGAGGTCTTCCCCCGCGTCTTGCTGTTTCCCGTCGACGACCCGGGCGACGGGCGCGCGGCGCAGAACATCATCCTCGCGGCGCTGGACTCCCCTCGCGACCCCGCAGCCGGCGGATCCGATGAGGAGATGGATCGATTTTTACGTCACCTCTGGACCGGGGGGGTGACGGCGGACGTGCCCGTCCTCACCGACGACCGCTCCCCGGTGGAGTACTATCTCAGGCGGGTGCGCTGAGCGGAAAGTGCCGGGAGGGGTATGCTCAGCGGGAGGCGAGGTTGCGTTGCGCGCGCTCTAACCGGTCCAGAAACTTGCCTTTGTGGAGTTGGAAGGTCCATTTCCTGACGACCCTCGATCCTCCGAACCGGTAGACGTAGTTGCGGCATCTTCGGTGCCACCTTCTCCATCCGGATTTGATGCCGAAAACATACACGAGCAAATAGGGGAGGGCGAGGATGTGGAAAATAAACATGCCCAGGCACCGCGCGTTGTAATAGCGGCCCATGATTCTCCGTATCGCGCGCTGCATCTCCTCGGCGGTAAGGGGGGGATCCGGCTCGAAAAGGGGGAACCCCGCGTCGTAATACTCCCAGCCCAGATCGTCGCGGGAGTAGATCCTCCGTTGGCGCGAAAGCCGCTCGCGCAATGCCGTGCCGGGCAGGGGGATCGGCAAGAGCACCTGTATGGTGTCGATGCGTGACTCCTTTATGAATTTCCTGTAATGGGCGACCCTTTCCTCCATGGACATCGTATAGGCGGAGCCTTCCTTCATGGGATAGCCGAAGATGAACATGCCGTGCACGAAGAAACCGAAGCGGTGGAATACCCTGCTCAGCTCCACCATCTCAGCCGGCCGCAGGCCCTTGTTCATGGCCTTGAGTTCCTCGGGTATCGGCGACTCGAAGCCGATCGCAACGACATTGATGCCCGCGTTCCGCATCGCCGTGAGCAACTCCGTGTCGCGCGCCGTGTCCAGGCGGATTTGCACGGTGAACCTCAGGCGTCTGCCGATCCCCTCCTGGTAACTTTTCAACAGGGCGCAGAGCCGCAGCGTTTCGCCCCGGTCCTGGCCGAAAAAGTCATCCACGATAAAAAACTCACGGCCGCCCATCGTCTCCACGATCCTGCCGACCTGCTCGACCAGCCTCTCCGCGGAAGCGTAGCGCGGGGTGTCCTTCACCGTGCAGAACTCGCAGGCCATCCTGCACCCGCGCACTCTTCCCACGGGGAAAAATGTCACCTGGGCATACCGCAGCAGGGAAAAATCGGGCAGGGGCAGGGCGTCGAGGTCCTGTATCGGCGGCCGCGCCGGGGTGCGGAGTAGCGCGCCGCCCTCCCTATACGCCAGGCCGGCGACCGCCGAGAGATTGTCCCCGCGCGTGAACGCACGCAGGAGCTCCTGTATGGTCTCCTCGCCCTCCCCGAGCGCGACGATGTCGATATCCGACGAGAGCGCCTCCGGTATCGTCTCGTCCACAAAGTGCTGCCCCCCCGCGACGGTTATGGCCCCGCCGCTTTTGTAAAAGCGAGCCAGGTCATATATGCGGGGGATGGTGCTCGTGAGCCCCCCGTAGAATCCCACGACATCAGCCGGTCTCCCCTTCTGGATCAGCGCATGATCCGCGCCGCCGGAGGCGCTCAGGGGGCCATAGCGGCGAAGGTTGTTCTCATCGATGACCTCGATATCCCACCCCTCGACCCGGGCGGCCGAACTGGCGACACATACCGCACCCAGGGAGGTCGTGGTATGGGCGAGGAAGGAATACACGTTGAACGACGGGTAGACGGGGATCACTATCCGCAGCAGGTGCCGCTTTCGGGGGGGCAGGGCATATCTCATCGCGCATCCCTTTACGGACGCAGGTTCATCCTCGCAGGGTAGTATGCCCAAAAAAGACACCTCGCTCAAGATAATCGCAGGGGGGTGCCGCAGGGGGGGGGAGGAGGTTGCGGCAGGAATTCATGCAACACTACGTGCTGTTGTGGAGGAATACACCAAGGACATGGCATGCGGGTGCTCACCCCGCCCTTTTACTGGATCAGGAAGCCATTGGAATTCTCAACCGGCAACCCGTCCGCGCGGACAAAGGCGCCCGTGTCGCGGCGGATGAACGCGGTCGCAAACAGATAGTTTCCCGCAAGTCCGGGAAGGGCGGGAACCGGTATGGACACGGACGCCGACGTCGGGATCGGGGGGAAGGAGAGATTGCGGAAAGTGGGTTCACGGACCGTGCCCGTATAGAGGTAGGGGACCATGTTGCGTCCGAAGAGGTACACGGTCCCACCGCCGAGCGCATCGCCGACCGTCGAGGGCGCGTCGCTGATGAGGGGGGCCCTGACGGCCGCAAGGTAGATATCCACCGGGACTCCCTGGTAGTTCCAGGTGCCGAAGTCGCACCGATAGGCAAAGGTGGCGGTGCCCCCCGGGATTATCGGCGCCGGCGCGACCGAGAGGTTGATGTAGTTCGGCGGCGGGCCCTTGAAGACGTACAGATTATTGTCGACATTCCCCACATATATCCTTCCGTCCGGCCCGAGCGCGGGGGAAGAAGAATTAAAGCTGTTTCCCGCCGCATAGCTCCAGAGGAGGGAACCGCCGGAGTTGAAAACGTACAGGTTGTTGTCGTCTGACCCCACGCAGATCCTGCCGTCGGAGCCCCTGGTGGGAGAGGAGCCTACTTTATCCCCCGTGATGTAGCTCCACAGAAGCGAGCCGCCGGAACTGAACGCGCGGAGCGAGGTATCGTCCGAGCCGACGACGACCCTGGCATCCGTGCCTATGGTCGGGCTCGAGGGATAGAAGCCGGCATCAAAGGCATAACTCCATGCGACCGTCCCGTTCGAGTTGAACGCATACAGATTTTTGTCATCAGACGGGGCGTAGATCCTGCCGTCGGAGCCGACCGCGGGAACCGATTGCACGTCGTCTCCCGTCGCATAGGACCAGCCCAGCGTCCCGCCGGAGAGAATCGCGTAGAGTACATTGTCCTGGCTCCCGACATACACCCGCCCGTTCGGGTCGAGGGCGGGGGAAGAATAGATGTAACCACCCGTCGCGAATGTCCACGAGAGCGACCCGTTCGAAGTCAGGGCATAGAGGTTATAGTCATCAGAGCCGATGTAGAGGGTATTGTCGGGGCCCAGTGCGGGGGATGAATAAATTACGTCGCCGGTAACATAGCTCCATGCGATGGTTCCGCCCGAGGTGAACGCATAGAACGTATCGTCGACAGACCCCACGTAGGACCGCCCGTCCACACCGAGGGCCGGCGAAGACCACCAGATGTAAGATCCCGTTATGTAGCTCCATCCGAGCGAGCCGGCGGAGGTTAAAACGTAATACGTATTGTCCCAGGAACCGATATAGGTTTTCCCGTCGGGGCCCACCGCGGCGGAAGAATCCAATCCATCGCCCGTGGAGTAACTCCAGAGCAGTTCGGGGACAACCGGCCCGGCGACGACGCCCTGCCCGGTGCGCTGCGCGTTGCCGCGGAACATCGGCCAGCCGCTTCCCGCGGGCTGGGCCGCGGAGTTGAAAACCATTGAGAGCGCGACGACGGCCGCACCTGCACATGCGAGAATCCTTTTCATGGCGACACCTCCTCTAGAAGTACAGTGAGAGAGAATTTCAGATGCAGTCCCATCCCATCTCCTGACGCAGTCTAGCATACTGCGGGGGGGAGGGGATAGTATTCTGTATACACGGGGGTCGCGGGGACCGACAAGCTTGATACCGGCAAGCTGGTAACGTCAAAAGATTTATGCAAATAAGATAACCTCTCCATCACTGTTCGAC
>JBAXOY010000044.1:0-23068 GCA_037133055.1 Chlamydiota bacterium | reverse complement strand
GGTCGAACAGTGATGGAGAGGTTATCTTATTTGCATAAATCTTTTGACGTTACCATACGCCAAGTACACATCCTCAACTGCGCCCGCACCTACGCCGCCCGAAAGGGCCGCAAGGGTGTGTCGCAAGGGTATTGCGAAACCGCCCCCGCCTGTGCTATCCTTGCGCCAGATAATCGCGGCGGCGTAGCCAAGTGGCTAAGGCGGAGGTCTGCAAAACCTCTATTCGTCGGTTCAACTCCGACCGCCGCCTCCATCATTGCACGCACAGGGGGCACATATCCATGAAGACACACCGCGTCACGCAGGCATTGCTCCTCATCGCAGCTCTCGCCGCCGCCGCACTGGGGGGATGCGTCCCGAGGGTCGCAGCGCCGCGGATACCCGCATTCAAGGGGGTGCCGGGCGCGCC
This sequence comes from Chlamydiota bacterium, assembly GCA_037133055.1. Classification (GTDB taxonomy): domain Bacteria; phylum Auribacterota; class Tritonobacteria; order UBA1439; family UBA1439; genus UBA1439. The sequence goes on along the minus strand of JBAXOY010000044.1, from coordinate 22,659 downwards.
CTACGGGGAGGAGATAGTCGTACCGGAGACGGCCTCGCCCATGCTCAGGGAAGCCCCCGAGGGGATCAAGCCCTCCGAACTCGTCAAGTGAGGCGGGACTCGCGCGGCGTCACGCCAGGCCCTTCGCCATGCCCGCGACAAGTTTCCCTATGGCGAGCGATGCGGTGAGGCCGGGCGATTCGATTCCGAGCAGGTTGATGAACCCCTCGAGCCCCCTGTCCGCCTCGTGCCGGATGACAAAATCCCTTGTCGGCTCGCCGTCCCGGTAGAGCTTCGGCCGGATCCCGGACATGTCGGGGGTAAGGTCCTCCTCCTCGATGAACGGGAGGTACTCCCGTGCGCCGAGGTAGAATTCCCTGCAGTGCCGCTCGTCCACGGAGTAGTCCAGCGCGTCCACGTAGAACGCGTTCGGCCCCAACTTGACGCCCCCCTGCAGGTCTATGACGGTGTGCACCCCGAGGCTGATGTGCGTGGGCGGGGGGTACACGAGGTGCCGAAGCCGCCCGCCCTTGCGGCCCCCGAGCTTGAAGTACTCTCCCTTGCACGGGTAGACCGTATAGCCGGCCGCGGCCGTGTCGATGCCCGCCATCCGGGCAACGCGCTCGGCCCCGAGCCCGGCGGCGTTCACAACCATGCGGCTCGCGAACCGGTACTCCTCCCCGTCCGCGTCCCTGATGCAGACCGTGTAGCCGCCCGGCCCCCCGGCGACACCGATGACCTCGCAGCGGTAGGCGAGCGTGGCCCGGCGAGCCGCCTTCTTCTCCAGAAACGCCATGGCGCGGTGCGTGTCGAATATCCCCGTCTCCGGGGACAGGAGGCCCGCCACGGCGCGGACATCCGGCTCGAGCGACGCGACCTCCGCCCGGTCGAGGAGGCGAAGCCCCTCGACCCCGTTCGCGTCGCCCTGCGCTTTCAGTTTTTCGAGCAGCGGCACCTGCGCCCCGTCCCAGGCGACGATGATCTTGCCGGTCTTGCGGAACGGGATGCCGTTCGCCTCGAGGAGCCGGTAGAGCTCCGGCCTTCCCTCCACGCAGAGCGAGGCCTTGAGGGAGCCCGCGGGGTAATAGATGCCGGCGTGGACCACCTCGCTGTTGCGGCTGCTCGTCTCCTGCCCGAAGGAGTCGTGACGCTCGACGAGGGTGACCTCTCGCCCCGCGCCGGCGAGCTCCGCGGCGACCGCGAGCCCGACAACGCCCGCGCCTATGACCGTGACGTCGACATGTTCCATCCACCCGTCCCCCTGTTAGCCCCCTGTTAGCTCTTGGAAAAGGATACCCGGGATGCGATAATGCTCCCGGGATATGCGCGCGCCGGAGTGATGGAATTGGCAGACATACGGGACTTAAAATCCCGAGGCTACGTGAGTAGCCGTGCCGGTTCGAGTCCGGCCTCCGGCACCAGATCCCCGCCCTTCCCGCTTCTCAAATTCCGCCCGCATCTCCAGGCACCGGCGCACGATCAGCCGCGCGAGCCTGCCCTTCGTCATCCGGGGAACGCGGTCGCGCGCCCCGTGCCGGTCGATCAGGAAGGCCTCGTTGAAGTCGCTTCCGAACCCCGCGCCCGGACGCGAGACGTCGTTCGCGACGATGAGGTCGAGACGCTTCGCCCTGAGTTTCCGCTCCGCCTCCGGGACGAGCCTCCCCGTCTCCGCCGCGAACCCGACCAGCACGGCGCGCCCGCGGCGCCGCCCGAGCTCGGCGAGGATGTCCCGCGTCCGCACCATTTTCACGGAAAGGGCGGAGGCCCCTTTTTTCATCTTGCGCCGGAGCCGCCGCGCGGGCCTGTAGTCGGCCACCGCCGCCGCCATGACGATGACGTCGGCATCGCGCGAGAAACGCCGCACCGCGCGGCGCATATCCGCCGCGCTCTCGACCCCCACGAGGCGCGCCCCCGCCGGGGGTTTCAGCGCGACGGGGCCGCTCACCAGGGTGACCCGCGCCCCTGCGCGGAGAGCGGCGCGGGCGAGGGCGTAGCCCATTTTCCCGCTGGAGGGGTTGGAGAGGAAACGGACCGGATCGAGATACTCGCGGGTGGGGCCCGCGGTGATGAGAAAACGGGGATTCACCTTACACCAGCCTCTCGATCGACTCGATGATCTGCGCCGTATCCGCGAGGCGCCCGGGGCCCTCGGCGCCGCAGGCGAGGTGCCCCTCGTCGGGCCCGACTATGCGGAAACCGCGGCGCTTCAGGGCGGCGACGTTGGCCCGGACGGCGGGGCCGCGCCACATGGCCTCGTGCATCGCCGGGGCGATGAGGACGGGCGCCTTCGTCGCCATCACGGTGCAGGTGAGCAGGTCGTCCGCGATGCCGCACGCGACCTTCCCGATGACGTTCGCGGTCGCCGGGGCGACGACGACGGCGTCCGCCCATTCCGCCAGGCTCACGTGGACCGGGTCGAACTCTGGAGGGGCGTCGAACATCTCTGTAAACACCGGCCCGCGGGCGAGCGCCCTGAAGGAGAGGGGCGTGACGAACTCCTGCGCTGCGCGGGTCATGACCACCCGCACCTCGGCGCCGGCCTGAGAGAGCCTGCTCACGAGCTCGCAGGCCTTGTAGGCGGCGATACCCCCCGTGACCCCGACGAGGATCTTCCTCCCCTTGAGCGCCGTAGCGCGCGCCGCCGCAACCCGCCTCTTTTTCATCCCCCGGTTATCCTTTCGATGAGCTCCCCGTTGCGGCTCGCGCGCTGCCGCTCCGCGACGATGATCGAACGCAGCTCGTCGCGGGCCGCATCGAGTTTGTCGTTGACCACGACGTAATCGTACCGCCCCGCGTACCCCATCTCCTCCCGGGCGAGCGAGAGGCGCTTCCGGATGACCTCCTCGGAGTCGGTCGCCCTTCCCCGAAGCCTCTGTTCAAGCTCCCGCATCGAGGGCGGCATAATATAGACGAAGACCCCGGGGTAGCTCTTCTCCATGACCTGGAGCGCCCCGCGGACGTCGATGTCGAGGATGATGTCGTTCCCGGCCGCGAGCGCCTTCTCGATCGCGCTCCGCCGCGTGCCGTAGTAGTTGTCGTACACGACGGCGTGTTCGAGAAACTCGCCCGCGGCGAGCATCGCCTCGAACTCCGCGCGGGTCGTGAAATGATATGCCTCCCCGTCGGCCTCGCCCCGCCGAGGGGGCCGCGTGGTGACCGAGACCGAGTAATCGAGGCGAGTCACCTCCTTCAGCAGGAGGTCCAGGAGCGTGGTCTTGCCCGCCCCCGAGGGGGCCGTCATGACGAACAAAATTCCCTTGCGCATAGGTCTCTGCCCCATAGTTAACCTCAATCCCGGGAAACTATCAACGGGAAACTCACGCCAGGGGTAGGGGACAGTCTCATGGGGTATTTTTACCCCCCACCCTTTCCCTCCCCCTCAAGGGGGGAGGGGAATAATGTGATGGCCCGCCATGACTGGTAACTACTCAGGTAGTCAGAAGCCAGGAGCCAGAATCCAGAATGGGTCGCGGATACGCTTCCCACAGCGTACTGAATCCAGCCCGGAACCATCGCCATATCCCAAGTTCTTGACTATCGCCGTCGGCGTCCTCATTCCAACTCCTGGCTTCTGACTCCTGAATTCTGGCTCCTGAGCAGTTACCATGACTGAGGCATTCCCCCCGGGGTCACTGTACATTCTGCAGTTGCTCCCGTATCTTCTCCATCTCGGCCTTGATCTCGATGGCGAGGCCCGAGATGCGCGCGTCGTTCGCCTTGTTCGCGGAGGTGTTCACCTCGCGCTGGATCTCCTGCATGGTGAAGTCCAGCTTCTTCCCGATCTCGCCCTCCGCGGAGAGAAGCTTTCGGAATCCCTTCATGTGACTCCTCAGCCGCACGATCTCCTCCGTAATGTCGACCCTGTCCGCGTAGATGCTCACCTCCGCGAGCAGGCGGCCCTCGTCGTAGGAGGCCCCCTCGAGCACCGCGCGCACCTTCCCGCGGATCTTCTCCTCGTAGCGGCGCGCGCTCCCCGCCCGCAAAAGGTCGATCTTCGCGATCAGGGAATCCACCCTCCTCCAGCGCCTGACGAAATCGTTCGCGAGCGCGCGCCCCTCGCGCTCCTGGCTCTTCGCGAAGTCGTCGCAGGCGCCGGCGAGCGCCCGCCGCACGAGCCCCCAGACCGGCTTCCGGGAAAGTCTCACCATCTCCGTGCGGACGATCACCCCCGTGTTGACGAGCGTCCGGAGGTCGAGCCCCCCATCGAGACACAGCCACGAGGATATTTTCCTGAACTGCGAGGCAAGCTCTTTGCAGGCGCGCCGGTCGATCACCACGCGCTCCATGCTCCCCTCGGGCGGGGTGAACACCAGATAGGCGGTGACCTGGCCCCGGCCCGTCCTCTCCTGTAGATAGCCCCTGATCCTCGGCTCGAGCGGGGCGATCTCCCGCGGGATGTTCGCCGTCAGTTTGAAGTACCGCCCGTTGACGCTCTGGATCTGCACGCTGCAGCGGCCGAACGCGCCTTTCGCCTCGCCCTCGCCGTACCCGGTCATGCTCTTCATCTGCTATGGAACCTCCGTCTGCAGGAGGGCGCACCCCCCGCGGGCCGCCTCGATCGTGTACCCGCCGAGCCCGGCGGGGAGCAGGAGATGGTCGCCCCCGCGAAGCCCGGTTTCTCCGCCCGGCCCGCCGTGCCGGAGGATACCGCCCCCGGACGCGACGGAAAGAACCCTGAACCGGTCTCCCTCGCAGGCGGAGCGCAGACGCCCCTCCACCTCGACCAGATCGGTCGCGAAATAGCGGCACCGCGCGAGCGGCGCCCTGCGGAACCCGTCCCCACGCTCCCACCTCTTCTCGATCCGCGGATCGGACCGGTCCTCGAAGTCGATGACCTCGATCGCCTTCTCGCGGTGCATCGGACGGCCGTCGCGCCCCCAGTCATAGAGGCGGTAGGTGACGTCCGAGTTCTCCTCGATCTCGATCACCCGGGCGCCCGCGCAGACGGCGTGGATCCTCCCCGCCGGCACGAGGAGGGCATCGCCCGCCTTCACCCCGATGCGCCTCAAACAGCCGGGGACGCGGTCCTCCGCGAGCGCCTGCACAAGCTCCCCCCGCCCGACCCCGTCCCGGAGGCCGCAGAGCATCTCCGCCCCCTCGTCCGCGGCGGCCACGTACCAGAGCTCGGTCTTTCCCCACTCCCCCTTCTCGTGCCCCGCCGCATAGCCGTCGGGGGGGTGGACCTGCACGGAGAGGTTCCCCGATGCGTCGAGTGCCTTCAAAAGGAGCGGGAACCGGTCGAGGCGCCGCGCCGCAATCGCGCACCCGAGGATTCCCTCCGGATGCTCCACGATCAGGGCGCGCAGGGACCGCCCCGCCAAGGGCCCTTCCGCCACGAGGCTCACGTCCGCCCCGTGGTCGGCGATCTCCCACGATTCGCCGCCCCACACCTTCTCCTTATAGATCGGGGTGAATTTCAGGGGATACAAGTCCATGACCGTGCCGCCTCTTTTCATCTGCGTCCCGGCATTGAAATATTTTCAGGCTGTTTCCCAATCCGCGCACATCTGCGGCGATCCGCGTCCGAAACATAGATTCTGTTTCCCTGTTTTATCCGCGTGCATCCGCGCCGATCCGCGTCCCATTCGCCTTTTAGCCGTTCATTATCTGCGTTCATCCGCGTTCATCTGCGTCCTGAATGCCTCTTTGCTTTGGACTTTCAATGTTACGCTGTTGTCTCATCCGCGTGCATCCGCGCCGATCCGCGTCCCATTCATCCTTCAATCGTCGTATCTGCGTCCATCCTGACTATCTGCGTTCATCTGCGTCCCGGCGTTGAAGCCTTGATCGCCGCACCCTCCGCCCGCAGCGCCGCGAGGACGCGGGCGATATCCCCCGGTATCGGCGCCTCGAAGCGCAGCGCCCTCCCGGAAGTTGGGTGCGCGAACCCGAGACGCCACGCGTGGAGCATCGGCCGCCCGGCCTCGACGCCCGCCGCCGTCCGCGTCCTCCCCCGGCCGTACAGCGGGTCGCCGAGCACCGGACACCCGAGGTGCGCCATGTGGACGCGGATCTGGTGCGTCCTCCCCGTGTGGAGGCGCAGCGAAACCCAGGAAAATCCGCCGAACCGCTCGATCACCTCGTAGCGGGTGACCGATTCCCGCCCGCGGTCCCGCCGCACCGCCATCCGCTTCCGCTCGACCGGGTGCCGCGCGATCAGCCCCTCCACAATGCCCCGCGGGCCCGGCGGCGCACCGTGCACGATCGCGAGGTACTCCTTGTACACCTCCCGGCGCGCGAACTGCGCGGAGATCAGGCGATGCGCCTCATCGCATTTTGCGACGGCGATGCAGCCGCTCGTGCCCTTATCGAGCCGGTGGACGATCCCGGGCTTGAGCTCGCCGCCTATCCCGGAAAGGTCCGGGCAGCGGGCGAGGAGCGCGTTTACGAGCGTCCCGGCGACAATGCGCCCTGCCGGATGGACGATCATCCCCGGCGGCTTGTCCACCACGAGGAGATCGCCGTCCTCGTAGAGCACCACGAGCGGGACATCCTCCGCGAGGAGCCCGGTCTCCGCGGGCGGGGGGACGGAGACCTCGGCCCGGTCGCCCGCGCGTACCCGCTGGTGCGCCTTGACGGCCCTGCCGTTCACGAGGACGCGCCCGCCCTCGATCAGGCGCTGCACCGCGGCGCGGGAGAACCCGTCCATCCGCCCGACGAGGAACCTGTCCAGGCGCTCCCCGTCGCTCTCCCCGCCAACCGCAATCAGTGCCGCGCCCGCCTCCGGATGCCGGCGCGCACGCTCCCCCGCCGCGAACCGCGCGCTGGCCGTTTTCCGCCGTTCACGCCGCCCGTCGTCCATAGACCGCGCTCACCCCGCCGGCGCGGCGCATCGGCGGCCCGCCGCGAGGATGATCGCTCCCGAGGCCAGCGCCATCGCCAGGCCCGTCGCCTGCGGAAAACTCATGGCCGCCCGGCCCACGGAGAGGACCGCGGGATTGTCGGCCCTGAAGTACTCGATCAGGAACCGGGCAGTCCCGTACAGAAATATATAGAGCCAGAATATCTCCCCCTGGAACTTTTTCCGCGGCAGGGCGAGGACGAGCGCGACGAAGATCCCGAACTCAGCGAGCGATTCGTACAACTGCGTCGGGTGCACGGGGAGGCTCCACGCCGTCCCCGGCGGCAGGAGCCCCGCCTCGCAGAGCTGGAACGAGTGCGCCGTGCTTCCCTCGGGGAACACGACCCCCCACGGCAGGCGCGTGACGGCCCCGAAACAGCATCCGTTGAGAAAGCAGCCGATCCGCCCCACCGCGTGCCCCAGCGCCACGGAGGGGATGAGAAGATCGAACCCCTCGGCGACGCGGAGGCGGTGTGAGCGCAGGTAGACGATCCCCGCGAGCACGGCGGCGATCAGGCCGCCGTGGTAGGAGAGCCCGCCCCTCCAGACCTTCAACGCGTCCCACGGGGAGGCGAGGAACTCGCCCGGGTCCTCGATGATGTAGAGAAGGCGGGACCCCGCGATCGCGGCGAGGAGCGCGTAGATGCCGATGTCGTAGGCGACCTCCGGCCTCCACCCGTAACGCTTCAATCTCCACGCCGCGGTCGCGAGCGAGACGAGGAATGCCGCCGCGACGCAGACCCCGTAGGAGTACACGGTCAGGGGACCGAACTGAAACACGATCGGATGCATGGGAACTCCCTCGCCCGCCGCCTCAGCCGGCCGGCGCCGCTCCGCCCCCGCCCTTCGCAGGGCCACCCTCGGCCTTGAGCAGGAGATAGTAGAGGAGCACGAAGACACCGACGCTGATCGCGCTGTCGGCGATATTGAACGCGGGCCAGTGATACGCGCCCCAGTGGACGTCGAGCCAGTCGATCACGCACCGATCGCGGTCCACCAGCAGACGGTCCGCGAGGTTGCCGAGCGCACCGCCGAGAATCAACCCTACCGCGATCCTGCACACGCGGCGCCGCGGGGAGAACCCCCGGTAGAACCAGGCGAGGGCGGCTATGGTCGCCAGCGAGAGCACGACAAAGAGCATCTGCCGGTGCTGGAATATCCCGAACGCCCCCCCGCGGTTCCTGACGTAGGTGAGGTTGAAGAACCCGTTGATGACCACCGTCAGCTCCTCCTCGGCGAACGCGCTCCGCACCCAGAGCTTGGTGAGCTGGTCCGCCGCGAGCACGAGCGCCGCAGCCGCGAGAGTCGCCATTCAGGACTCCCCCCCGCCGCCCGCCTCCTCCGCCTCCTTGCAGGGGAGGCAGAGCCGGGCCCACGGCACGGCCTTCAGGCGCGTGAGCTTGATGGCGCTGCCGCACGTCTCGCAGCGTCCGTAGGTCCTCTCCTCCATCCTCCGGAGGGCCTGGTCGATCCGGTACAGGACATCCTGCTCGCTCGAGACGACGGTGAGTGCAAACTCCCGGTCGAAGGCGTCGGTGCCGAGGTCGGCCATGTGCAGCGAATAGCCCGACAGATCCCCCGTCGATTCGCGCTGCGAGCTGCGGAGGTGCGTCTCGCGGAGGCTCATGAAATCCCCCATGATCCGATCCTTCTGCGTGATCAGCATCTCCTTCAGCTTCTTGATCATCTCCGCCGGGATGGGCGACTTCGCCCTGCGGGCGGGTTTCGCGGCCGCGGGCGCGCGCTTCGCCTTCACCGGGGCGGCCGTCCTCTTCACCTTCACTTTCGCCTTCGCCGCGGCCTTCTTCGCCTTTGCCATCGTGTACCTCCCCTGTGACTCCGGTCGGGCCGCGTCAGGCGCGGCCGTGAGATTCCACCACTACGACACACCTGCCGCAGATCGCCGGGTGCGCAGCGCTGCGCCCCACGGTCGTCGAATATTTCCAGCAGCGCCCGCACTTCTCTCCCTCCGCGCGGGCCACCGCGACCCCGAGCGGGGCCGCCCCGTCCGCCGCCGCGGGATCGAGGACCAGGTCGACCCGGGAGACGATGAAAAGGTCCGCGAGGATCTCCTTCTTCCCGTCCAGAAGGCGGAAGACCTCGCCGTCGCCGCAGGAGATCGTCACCCGCGCCTCGAGGGCGTTGCCGATCATCCGCCCCTGCCGGGCGTCCTCAAGCGCCTTCGCCACCTCTCTCCTGACCTCGAGGAGCCGGTCCCATTCCCCCTCGAGGCGCGCGTCGACGAACTCGCCCCGCGCCGCCGGCCAGTCCGCGAGGTGCACGCTCGCGCGCCGCGCCGGGAGAAACGGGGAGGACTGCCACGCCTCCTCGGCCGTGAAGGCGAGGATGGGGGCGGAGACCGTGACCAGGACATCGAGGATGGCGCAGAGGGCGGTCTGGGCCGAGCGCCGCCGCGCCGAGGCCGCCCCGGCCGTGTAGAGCCGGTCTTTCAGTATATCGAGATAGAGGCTGCTCAGGTCGACGGCGCAGAACTGGTGCACCAGGTGGTACGCCCTGCAGAAGTCGCAGCGCTCGTAGGCCTCCGTCACCTCGGCGAGCATTCGCTGCAGGCGGCTCATCATCCAGCGGTCCATCTCCTCCATCCGCTCCCGGGGCACCGCGTCGCCCTCCGGCGCAAAATCGTAGAGGTTCCCCAGGAGGTACCGGAACGTGTTGCGTATTCTCCTGTACGCGTCGATCAACTGCTCGAGTATATCCCGGGAGATGCGGACATCCACGCCGTAGTCCACGGACGAGACCCAGAGGCGGAGGATGTCCGCGCCATACCGCTCGATGACGCTCTGCGGCGCGATCACGTTCCCCGCGGACTTCGACATCTTCTTTCCCTCGCCGTCGGTGATGAAGCCGTGGGTCAGGACCTGCGCGAACGGGGCGCGGCCCGCAAGGGCGACCGCGGTGAGGAGCGAGGTCTGAAACCAGCCCCGGTGCTGGTCGCTTCCCTCGAGGTAGAGCGCACAGGGGAACCCGAGTTCGGGCCTCGCGGCGAGGACCGCCTGGTGACTGACGCCGGAGTCGAACCAGACGTCGATGATGTCCTCCTCCTTGCGGAACTCCACTCCCCGGCAGGAGGGGCACCTGAACCCGTCGGGGAGGAACGACGCGGCGGGCTCCGCGAACCAGGCGTCCGCGCTGCGCGCGGCGACCGCCGCGCGGACGCGGGCCAGGATCTCCTCCGTGAGAACCGGCGCCCCGCAGCCGAGGCAGTAGAGCACGGGGATGGGGACCCCCCAGTAGCGCTGGCGGGAGATGCACCAGTCGGGCCTGACTTCGAGCATGCTGCCGATCCTGTTGCGTCCCCGGTCGGGGATCCATGTCACCGTGTCCACCTCGGCGAGCGCGCGCTTCCTGAGGTTGTGGCGGTCGACGCCGATGAACCACTGCTCCGTGGCCCTGAAGATCACCGGGCGTCTGCACCGCCAGCAGTGCGGGTAGGAATGCGTGATCTCGCGAGAGAGCAGGAGCGCGCCCTTTTCGCGAAGGCGCTCGATGATCGCCCCGTTCGCCCGGTCGACCCGCATCCCCGCGAACGGGCCGGCGGCCGCGGTGAACTCGCCCCGGGCGTCCACGGGCGCGAATACCTCGAGCCCGTATTTGCAGCCGATCTGGTAGTCCTCGTCCCCGTGCCCCGGGGCGACGTGGACCAGGCCGGTCCCCTGCTCCCGCGTCACGTGGCCGGAGAGGACCACCGGGGATTTCCCGCCCGTGAACGGGTGGGCGGTGACCGCCCCCTCGAGGTCGCGGCCGCGGCAGACTCCCACGACCTCAGGCGCCGGCTCTCCCAGTTCCTCCGCGACCCTGCCCGCGAGGTCCCGCGCGACGATGAGCGTGCGCCCCTTCAGGCGGACCGCGGCGTACTCGAATTCCGCCCGCACGGCGACCGCCCGGTTCGCGGGCAGCGTCCAGGGCGTCGTGGTCCAGATGAGCATGGAGGCATTGCCGACGCCCGGGAGCGCCTTCTCGATCCCGAAGAGGACCTCGAAGGCGACATAGACCGACGGCGAGGCGTGGTCGTCGTACTCCACCTCCGCTTCCGCGAGGGCGGTCTCGCAGGTCGCGCACCAGTGGATCGGCTTCATGCCGCGGTAGATGTACCCGTCCAGGTACATCTTCCCGAAGCATTCGATGATGGAGGCCTGGTATCCGGGGTCAAGCGTGAGATACGGGCGCTCCCAGTCGCCGAAGATCCCGAGCCGTTTGAACTGCTCGCGCTGGACACCGACGAACTTCAGCGCGTAGTCCCGCGCCTTCTTCCTGAACTGCACCCGGTCGATCTGGTGCTTCCCGATTTTGAGCTCCTTGAAGAGCTGGTGTTCGACGGGGAGACCGTGGCAGTCCCACCCGGGCACGAAGGGGCTGAAGTATCCGCGCATGGTCTTGTACTTCACCACCATGTCCTTCAGCAGCTTGTTGAGGGCATGCCCCATGTGGATGTCGCCGTTCGCATAGGGGGGGCCGTCGTGAAGAACGAACCTGGGGCCGTTCATCCGCTGCGCGCAGGCCTTATCGTAAATATGCTCCTTCTCCCAGAACGCGATGAACTCGGGCTCCCGGGAACTCAGAGAGGCCTTCATCGGGAAGCTCGTCCTCGGGAGGTTGAGCGTGGCCTTGTAGTTGTTTTTTTCCATAACCAATTCCAGCTAAGGAAGTAATAACATGTTTAAGCCCGCGGGGCCGGCCTCCCCGCCGCTCGCCTTCGGGCGAATGACGGAGGGGGACTATAGCAGGAGCGAGCGACGGAATCAATAGAGAATGCGTCACTCCGGGAGGGAGGCGAGGAGCCGGCGCACATCCAGCCCCCTGAGGGCGAAAAGCTTATCCCTCGAGCATTCGCCCCGTACAAGCGTCACGGCGGATTTGCTCAGGCCGAAATACGTTGCAAGGAACTCGATGGCGGCGCGGTTGGCCCTGCCCTTCTCGGGCGGGGCGTGCACCTTCACCTTGAGCGCGCCCCCATGCTCCCCGGCGATCTCGTCCCGGGACGCCGCGGGCTGGAGGCGGACCTTGAGGAGAACGGCACCGTCTTTTTCGCGCAGATCGAGCATGGCCACCTTCGGTGGAAATCGTGTCCGTCCTTTTAGCCCGCTATGTTGGGATTTGGGATTTGGGATTTATATTTTACTCAGCTCATCCGCACGCGCGCACGCGGCCTTGATCGCCGCGATGAACGACTTCCTGACGCCCTTCTCATCGAGCACCCTGATGGCCGCCGCCGTCGTGCCGCCGGGAGAGGTCACCTTCCTGCGGAGCTCATCCGGGTGCTGCGCGGAAGTCTCCACGAGCCGCGCGGCGCCGATAACGGTCTGTGTCGAGATGGCGAGCGCCTGCGCGGCGGTGAAGCCGAGCTCCTCTCCCGCCTTCTCCATCGCCTCGAGCAGGTAGAAGACGTACGCAGGGCCGCTCCCCGACAGGGCGGTGGCCGCGTTCATCAGCTCCTCGCCGACCTCGATCTCCTTCCCGAGCGCGCCCAGGATGCACCGCGCGTACTCCGCGTCGCGCTCCCCCACCCGGCTCCCCCTCGCCCATATCGACATCCCCTCCCCGATCAGGGCGGGGGTGTTCGGCATGACGCGCACCACTGCGGCCTCTCCGCCGAGCGCCCGTTCAATGCTCGCGGTCGTGATCCCGGCGGCGATGGAAAGGACGAGCCTCCCTGGGGAGATCCCCTCCCGCGAAAGCTCATCGAGCACGGCGCCCATGTTCTGGGGCTTGATGGCGAGGATGACGATGTCGCTCATCGCGACGCACTTCCCGTTCGCCTCCACGGCCTCCACCCCGAAGCTGCCGTGAAGATGCGCGCTCCGCTCGCGCCGCGTGTCGCTCACGCGGATATCCGAGGCGAGACACAGCCCCGCGTCGAGGAGGCTGCGGATGATGGCCTCCGCCATGTTCCCGCCGCCCACGAACCCTATCTTCCTGTCTATCCTCGCCGTCATTACGGCCCCCCTGTCACTTCGGCGAAACATCATCCGAATATCGCGGTCCCTATCCTGACTATTGTAGCCCCCTCCTCGACCGCCGTCTCGAAATCCTGCGTCATCCCCATGGAGAGATGCCGCATCCGGACGCGCGGCGTCTCCCCTCGCGCCGCGGCGGCGGCGAGTTCGCGGAGGCGCCTGAAGAAGGGGCGCGAGTCCCCGGGGTTGTCCGAGAACGGGGCCATGGTCATCAGCCCCTCCACACGGACGCACTCGAGGCGCCCGACGGCGTCGAGAAATGCGGGGAGCCCGCCCGCGGCGATCCCGAATTTCCGCTCCTCGCCGGAGACATTCACCTCCACGAGCACGGGCGCCACGCGCCCGGCCTTCGCCCCCTCCCGGTCGATCTCCTCGGCGAGCCTGAGGCTGTCGACGGAATGGATGAGTTCGAACAGGCGCAGCGCCTCCGCGACCTTGTTGCGCTGGAGGTGGCCGATCATGTGTAGGGATGCGCGCCCGCGAAGCGCCGCGGATTTCCGCGCGGCCTCCTGCACCCGGTTCTCGCCGATTACGCAAATGCCCGCGCTGAGCGCCTCCTCGATCTCCCCGACCGACCGCCCCTTCGTGGAGGCGAGGAGCTCGACGTCCCCGGCGCGCCGCCCGGCGCGCCGCGCCGCGGCGGCGATCCTCTCCCTCACCCGTGCGACATTGTCGGCGATCATGACCGCACCCGTCCCGATCTCACTGTGTAGCACAGCCCCGCCGCGGGGGTCAATCCCTTTTGATGAAATGACACATTATCGTTCTTTCCTCCCGCCTCGCGTGCCGCGGATTCTTCTATCCAGTTCGGACAGGTTATTGCTGGGCAGGTCGAAGCCCGCCGAGGCTCGTGCCACCGTTAGAAAAAGGGACTGCCTGCTTTAGTCAATAGGCGAGGTTTGACCCCAAGAGCTTACAGCCCCGCCGCGGGGGTCAATCCCTATGTAAAATGACAGATGCCATGATCTAAATGACAGCGGAAGCCCGATCTTGAACTATTTTGGGTTGGGTATATGTCAACGCGAACATCGAGTCCGTCAGCCATCTGCGGAATGATTCGTTATCGCTGAACTGTTTGAAGAACTCGGTGTCATCTTTGAGCACTGCGGTCACTACGCGTTCAAGCGCCTTATCGTGTTCGATGCGGGCGTTCTGCCGGTCGGAGTTTTTTATCGCGTTCTGGTAGGCGGTATCCTTGGACACGTTGGCGGGGATTTCCTGCGTGATCAGGCGGTGGATTCGGTCCGCATCGGTCCATTTGATGTTGCCGAACTGGTCATTGAATGTCTTGAGGATATTGCTCAACCGATCGAGCTCCGGCTCGGCGATATGTCCCCCGCCGCTGGTGGGCACGGGTGGGATCTCTCCATCCTTATCGAGCAGGGCGATTTTCATCGCGGCCTTCTTCTCGACTCTATAGCTATCCATATCGATCGCATCGAGGATACCCCGGGAAAGATCATCCTCTTCGGGCGCCGGCAATTTGGGAACGAGAAAATTCAGGAAGATCGACAGCTTTTCCCATTCCGCATTTGTGTAGGGCAGGATTGAAGCGAGAAAGCTATACGTTCGAGCGAATGCCTTGGCTTTACCCTTAAATTCGACCTGCCCATCTTCGTCCAGTTGCTCCTTATAGACCGCCACACAGGCATCGAGAATAGGGTCAAGCTTGTCGCGGTCCGCCCCGCCCAGATAAAGTTCTACCAATTGATCGACCTGGGGCTGTGCATAGACCTGATGCCTCTCCAGATCAGTCTTCAAATCATGCAGCTTGTTCGGGTCGGTCTCCTCCGAGAGGATGGTTGTGCGGTAGTAATCGGCGAATGCCAATTCGATGACCTTCGCGTCATTCTGGAAGTCGAGCACGAAAACATCATATTTCTGCGGACGGGCACGGTTGAGCCGCGAAAGCGTTTGCACCGCCTTGATGCCCGATAGCGGCTTATCCACATACATTGTATGCAGAAGCGGCTCGTCGTAGCCGGTCTGGAACTTATCGGCGCAGATCAGGAATCGATATGGCTCCTCCTGGATCCTATCAGCGATCAGGCTGCTCGGAAATCCGTTCAGTGATGCCTCGCTTACCCGCGCGCCACCGTAGTCATGCTCACCCGAAAAGGCCACGATTGCCCGGTAGGGGCTCCTGCGCTCCTCCAAGTAGTCTCGAATGGCGTGGTGATACTGGATGGCGCGCTCGATGCCGCTCGTCACCACCATCGCCCGCGCCTGTCCTCCGATCTTATTGAGACCAACCACCTGCTCGTGAAAATGATCCACCATTATTTCGGCTTTGAGCCGGATTGCATGGTCATGGCCCTCGATGTAGCGGCGTAATTTCTTTTTCGCCCGCTTTATATCATACTCGGGATCGCCCTCGATTTTTTTGATTAGTTTATAGTAGCTATCAACCGGCGTATAGCTCTTGAGGACGTCCAGGATAAAACCCTCCTGGATCGCCTGTTTCATAGTATAACTATGGAAAGGTCGATGCTTGACCTGGTCTCCTTCCTTGTAGGGCACGCCAAAGATCTCAAGCGTCTTGTTCTTGGGGGTTGCAGTGAATGCGAAGTAACTCGCATTCGGCAACATCTTCCGTGACTCCATAATGCGATTGATCGTGTCCTCGGTGGTCTCGTCGTCCTCTTCCGCACCCGCGGATGAGAGCGCCATGCTGATGGCCGCCGAGGTCCGACCACCCTGGCTGGAATGGGCCTCATCAATGATAATGGCGAACTTCCGCCCTCGATGTTCGCTCCCGATATCGTCGAGGATAAACGGAAACTTCTGCACGGTGGAAATAATGATTTTCTTGCCTTCCTCGATAAACTTGCGTAGATCACCGGAGTGCTCGGCATGGCCTACCGTTGCGCCCACCTGGGCAAATTGCTTGATGGTGTCCTTGATTTGCCTGTCGAGGATTTTTCTATCGGTAACGACGATGATCGAATCGAACACCTCCACATTGTCTTTCTTGAGCCCGATAAGCTGATGAGCGAGCCAGGCTATCGAGTTCGATTTGCCGCTGCCCGCTGAATGCTGAATGAGATAGCGTCGCCCGATAGTGTCCTCTGCCGCCGCGGCCAGAAGGCGCCGGACCACGTCAAGCTGGTGATAGCGCGGGAAGATCTGCTCTCTTTTCTTGCGGCCGGTTTTCTCGTCTTTGGTTTCAACAACTTGTGCATAATTTTCAATGATGTCGGTCAAGCCGTCGCGGGTGAGGATACGTTTCCAGAGATAGTCGGTTTTGAGGCCGTCGGGGTTCGGAGGATTCCCCGCCCCATCGTTCCATCCGAGATTTAGCGGCAGGAACCATGAGGCTTTGCCCTTGAGGTGCGTGCACATACGTACCTCGTGGTCGTCCACGGAGAGATGTACCACGCAGCGTCCGAACTCGAAGAGTCGTTCCCGAGGGTCACGGTCGCGTTTATACTGTTGGATAGCATCTTCGACAGTCTGCTTGGTCAGACTATTTTTTAACTCGAAGGTAACAATCGGCAGGCCGTTGATGAAGAGACAGAGATCAAGGGCACGCTGTGTTTCATCACGACTGTACTTCAACTGGCGTGTAACGCTGAAGCGATTCCGGGCGTATCGTTCGATTGCGGCAGGGTTACCCGGCGAGGGTGTGCCATAGAAGAGATCGATATGGCGCGGCCCATGCTTTACCCCGTGGCGTAATACGTCGATCACACCGCGTTTGGAAATCTCACCCTGGAGCCGGGCCAGAAACTTCCGCCGGATAGGGCCATCCTGATCGAGATCGAGGGCCTCTGCCACCTCCCGCTGTGTCTCGCCTAGGAAATCGCGGAGTTGGCCAAGGTCTACCGCGTACTCTCGATCGTAGTCGCTGGGATCCCCGCAAATCCAGCCGCTGCCCCCGAAGGGTTCGCCCGGCTTTTGTATCTCCCTCGTATGTGGCGTGCCCGGGTCACAGGGCGAGCCAGTCAGCGCCGTGCAGATCAGCCGTTCAAGGCCGCGTTCAGAGGTGTCGGTGGTCATGGCGATGATACTCCCATTCCGGGTCTAAAAACGGCCCCCAATCAAGCATCCATAAATCAATTTCTATGGTCATAACGCTCTAATCCCAAGGGAATTACGCCATCCCCACGGCCAGCCCTGGATCGATTGCAGGTAACGGATCAAACAATCTCCTCCCGGCCCCGTTTCGGCGCCGCCCAGAACGACACCTGTTTGCTAAATCCTTTGCTAGAACGTCGGCATCTACCGCAGTTTAGCAAAGGGCTAACATCTTCTCTGTCATAGAGTTGCGGCTACTTTTCCGAAGTTTTCGTTCGTTTCCAGGACAAATTCCTTTGCTCAATCATGGGGTGCCTCCACTGAAACCCACTCGGGATGCGACCGAGTACCTTTGTTGGCGATGCTACCTGAGCGGCGGAGTTTTTGCAGCAGGTTGTGGACCACTCCGTCTCCGTCGGCAGAGCGCGCAGGCGGTCGATGAGCGCGATGAGCCCGCTGTTGGTCATGTCGCGGTCTCCTCAAGGGCGGTGTCAAGGTCGCCGGCGGCGTTGTCTTCGTCCCCCTCGGCCGGCGCATCGGTGTCGTCGAGTGCCTCCGGCTCTTCGATCGCTTCTGGCAACCTCGCGGCCGCCTCACGCACGTCGATTTTTCCGGTGACCACGTCGGCGATTAGGCGGATGCGGTATTCGCGGAGGAGGGTGATTTCGCGTTGCGCGCGGTCGATGGTGGTAATGATGTTCGCGGTCGCCTCGTTGAGGAACCGGACAATGACCGATTGTTCGGGGAGGGGTGGGACGGGAAGAAAAGCGCTCTTGATAGCGCCATGCGATAGTCCGTATCGAGTTACCCCATTTGCGGACACATAGAACTGCGAAGCCACTCCCCGGCTCTTTAGAGCTCGTAGCATATACTCACCAAGCGCGACGCCATTGCGTGGGCGGAGAATTGCCAAGTGATAGCCGCAGACAAGGTCCGGCGCCGAGTGCTCAACTAGAGCAGGAACGCCAATGTCATTCCACTCCTCCGAGTCTTTAGTGATGATCACATCACCCGCTTGCAGGCGGAACCGTTCAAGCTCAACCGGTGAGGCGGTGGCCCGCATAAACGATAGCCCCTCGGTAATGCGTTCGTTCTTGTAAACATCGACGTAGTTGCACAACCGGACAGGGCTCTCATTCGCATTGGTGTGCTTGTCAACATTGCTGACCAACACTTGAGCCATGTTGCGAAGTCGCCGCAACTCCCAATGCTCCGGCACGTCGCCCAACCATTCCACGCCGGAGGGTTTGAGGCGGACGTTGGGATTGAGGCCACGGGTGACGGCGTGGTGGATAATCGCCTGCTTCTGCTCCTCCAGCAGTTTGATCAGCTTCTGTTTGGCGCTGATGTAGCGCCGAATGCGCCGATCCGCGTGGTCGAGGAAGTGAACGATGGCGGCTTGTTCGGGGAGGGGGGGAAGAGGGATCGCGGACCGGCTGATCTTCTCGTAGTCAATGTTCTGCCCCTGTCGGATCCCTGTCACGTACAGGGATAGGTTCTCGACATACGGCTTCGACTTGAATAGCCAGGCTAGGAAGCCATGTGTTCCAGGGTCAGTCGGATACAAGACCGTGTATGCAGGACTGATGATGCCTTGCTCTCGGGCAAACTCAATGCCGCCCTGGAAAGATCGTAGGCTAATGACAAAATCGCCGATCCGAACGAGCTTCAGGAGATGCAGATCCTTCAGTGCAAGTACCGTCCGGTTCTCGTACTGATCCTTCCGGACAACCCCCTTCGTCTGCGTTGCAGCAAGTAAAGGCTCGTCGGGAAAGCCCTTTCCCACGCGTTCACGCAATAGTGTCTTCGTGCGTCGAAAGTGCCAATGCCCCGGCACCTCCCCCAGCCACGGCAGGCCGGAGTCCTTCATCGCTGGATAGGGCTTGAGGTCAGCGATCATGGTTTCGTCCCCTTGCGCTTGCGCTGCGGGCGCGCGCGAGGCATTGCCGCATCGGGCTCCTTCGATGCGTTCAGGGCATAGAACTCGTGCAGCTTGGCTGCGAGAAGTTTCCTGTCGGGCAACTGGGTCTGGTATTCGGCGATCAACGCCGGGGAGAGCGAACGGCTTAGGGCGTACTCCACCACCTCGCTGTCCCTGGTGGCGCACATCAGCACGCCGATGGATGGATTCTCGTGGGGCTTGCGGACATCGCGGTCCAGGGCTTCGAGGTAAAAATTGAGCTTGCCCAAGTGCTCGGGTTCGAAGCGATCCACCTTCAGCTCGATGGCGACCAGGCAGTTGAGGCCGCGATGAAAAAAGAGAAGGTCAATCGCGAAGTCACGCCCACCGACTTGCACGGGGTACTCGGAACCGACGAAACAGAAGTCCCGGCCGAGCTCAATGAGAAAATCTCTCAGTTCGGTCACGAGCCCGAGGTGCAGATCGGTTTCGGTGTGGGTCTCGGGCAACTGGAGGAACTCGACGAAATAGGCATCTTTGAATACGGCCTCGGCTGCGGGGTGAATTTGTCGCAACGCCGGTGCGACTTTGGGCGGATTCAGGACGGCGCGCTCGAACAGAGCGGCTCGAAACTGACGCTCCAGTTCCCGTTTTCCCCAGCACTCGCGAATGGCCAGCCGTATGTAGAATTCCCGTTCTTCCGGGCGCTTGCACTGGCTCATGATGATGAGATGATGAGTCCAGGGCAATTGTGTCACCAGCGGTGTCACTTTCTTATCCCTGGCGTAGGTCTCGTAGAACTGACGCATCCGGAACAGGTTTCTGCGGGTGAAACCCCTCAGGCCGGGCATGGTCCGGGCGAGATGCCGCGCCAGCCGGTCCACGACACCATCCCCCCATTCGGCAGTGGATAGCTTGGCGCTGATGTATTCGCCGATCTGCCAGTACAGATTGACGAGTTCGGTGTTGACCGCCTGATACGCGCGTTGACGCGCCCGCTCGATGAGGCTAACGACTTCTGCGAAGGAGGCTTCGACCGGCGCGGGGGACATTGCCTTTACGAAGACGGTATTAGCTTTGGGAATGCCTTTCTTCTCCATGGTTCAGGCGCCGCCTCCGATTATCTCACCGAGCAAACCCTCGGTCTCCTTCTCCAGCGCCAGGATGTCCGCCCGAATCTCTTCCAATGTGCGCAGCGGCTGGGGCTTGTAGAAGTAGCGGGTGAAGCTGACCTCGTAGCCGGTCTTGATGCACTCCGGGTCATACCAGGCGTCGGCGGCATGGGGCAGCACTTCACGGCGGATAAAGGCCTCGATGCCGCCCTTCTCCAGCAGGGGCACCTGCTCGGTGTCGCGCAGATCGGTGTCGGGCTCGTACTCGACGACGGCGGGTTTGCCGGCAACGGTCGCTGCGATTAGACCGTGCAATGGATTAGCCTCAGTGCCACGTTTGTGAATCTTCTTGATGACGGGCGGCGCATCGTCGCTGCGCTCAGCGGTTTCCTTGAGCGCCTTGATCTCTTTGGGCGTGTAGGCCCGGTTCGGGTCAATGCCCTTGAGCCGCAACGGCCGCTCGACTGTCACCTTCCAGTAGCCGAAGGCGGCAGTTGGGAAGATTTTCGATTGTTCGGTTTCCTTGAAGGAGAGGAAAGTATCGCAGATATGCTGGATGTCTTCGTCCGACAGCTCGCAGTTCTTCTTCCCCAGGTTCTTGCGCAAGGGCTTGAACCACTGCGTGGCGTCGATAAGCTGGACCTTGCCTTTGCGGTGTATCGGTTTACGGTTGGAGAGCACCCAAATGTATGTGGCGATTCCCGTGTTATAGAACATATTGAGCGGCAGGGCGACAATGGCATCGAGCCAGTCGTTCTCGATGATCCAACGGCGGATGTTGCTCTCGCCCTGGCCAGCATCGCCCGTGAAAAGGGAACTGCCGTTATGCACCTCGGCGATGCGGCTGCCGAGTTTGGAGCCCTGCTTCATTTTACTGATCATATTGGCCAGGAAGAGCATTTGGCCATCGCTTGATCGGGTGATCAGCGAGTATTCCACGTCACCGGCGTGCTCGATCAGAAAGCGCGGGTCCTTGATGCCGTCCTTGCCGCCCATCCGGTCGAGGTCGCTTTTCCAGCTCTTGCCGTATGGTGGATTCGAGAGCATGAAGTCGAACTCGCGAGAGGGAAAGGCGTCATTTGAGAGGGTCGAGTATTCAGGGCCACCGATGATGTTGTCCGCCGCCTCGCCTTCGCCCTTGAGCAGGAGGTCCGCCTTGGCGATGGCGTAAGTCTCAGAGTTGATTTCCTGGCCGTAAAGGTGGGTGGCCACCTGTTTGCCGTGCTGCCTGGCGAGATCCTGGAGCGTATCTTCCGCCACGGTCAGCATTCCGCCCGTGCCGCAGGCGCCGTCATAGAGCAGGTAGGTCCCCGATTCGATCTGGTCGGCAATCGGCAGAAAGATCAGCTTCGCCATGAGTTTCACGGCATCGCGCGGCGTCCAGTGCTCGCCCGCCTCCTCGTTGTTCTCCTCGTTGAAGCGGCGCACCAGCTCCTCAAAGATCGTGCCCATTCCATGATTATCGAGTCCCGGATGTTTTACTGATCCGTCGCCGTTTCGCACGGGATTAGGACTGAGGTTGATGTCGGGGGAAAGAAACTTCTCAATCAATGTGCCGAGAGCGTCGGCTTTGGAGAGGCGTGGAATCTGATTGCGGAACTCGAACTTTTCAAGAATATCCTGAATGTTCGGCGAAAATCCATCGAGGTAGGCCTCGAAATCGGCCTTGAGCTATTGCTGGTTGGCCCGGGCCTTGAGGTCGCGCAGGGTGAACTTCGATGTATTGTAGAAGGCCTGCCCGGCCGCCTGCCGTAGCGCCTGGTCCTGGTGGACGACGCCCGCTTTATCGAGCCGGGTCTTCTGGTCGAGAACGGCTTGCTTGTTTGGCTCCAATAGGGAATCGAGCCGCCGTAGAACGGTCATCGGCAGGATAACGTCGCGATATTTACCACGATTATAAAGGTCCCTCAATACGTCGTCCGCAATACCCCAGATGAAGTTGGCAATCCAACCGAGTTGCGGTTGCTCCATTGTTGGTGCCCCCGAGGTATGGCTTGGTTTCTGTTTCAGGAGCGGATTATGACATCATTAGCGGAAACGAGGGAAGATATTTGGCCCAATAAAGTATCATTCACAGGATCTATAATTTTGACATTTGGTTTTGGAATTTGCCGTTCGTTTGTCATTTTGATTTTGTCCTTTGCCATTGCCTCTGCGTGATCATCAGCGCCCCGAGCATCCTCCCGCAGCGACCCTTCTCCCTTCGGTAGGAGAAAAAGAGATCCGGATGACAGGCGGTACACAAACGGGGGTTCTCGACACGCGCCGCCCCCAGGGAGCGAAGCTCCTCCTCGATGCGCGCCCAGAGATCGACCGGGTAGCAGCAGGGGCCGATGGAGGGGCTTACCGCGCACAGGCAGTCGGCCGGCGAGGTTCCGAATGCATCCCCCATCTTCCGGAGGCAGGCCGTCGCGACCCGCGCCTCCGTCCCTTTCCTCCCGGAGTGGACGAGCCCGATTGCCCCGGTGCGCGTGTCGGCGATGAAGACGATCGGGCAGTCGGCGCCGAACGCGACCAGGCAGACGCCGGCCTCGCGCGTCACGAGCGCATCGGCGTTCGGCTTTTCCGCAAACGCCCCGTCCCTTCCATCTACGAGGGCGACGCCTTTCCCATGCACCTGCTCGCCCCACGCCGACGCGCGGGCCCCGGGGAGGAGGGTCTCCCTCAGCCGCATCACCGTCTCCCGCCGGCCCTCAATCCCCGGGGGGGCGCATTCGGCGAAGCGTCTCGTGGTGAAAAGGTGCGCAAGCCGCTTCTCGCGCGCAAGACTGTCAAAAAGATGATACTCGTTTTTCCGGATCATGCTGTCTCGCGTCTTGATGCACTCCGCGTTCA
>JBAXOY010000043.1:0-24223 GCA_037133055.1 Chlamydiota bacterium | reverse complement strand
TTACCCCGGCGAAAAGCGGGGCGGGAATGACATCCGGAAGAAGATACCCCCCGTAAGTGACCCAGCGCACCGCGACAGGCTTTCCCGCTTGACAGCGGCGTAGGAACATGGTTTAATCACGCCCACGGGTTGGAAGCCAAGTGTCCGCGGTTGTCGAGGTCCGCGGGAGGAGGGAATGAGTGAGCAATATCCTGAGGAGGCTCGGCGCTGACGGATCGGGCCAGAGCATTTCCAATTACCCCGGCAGGGAGGAGGGTCAGACCATGGTCATCCAGGACAAACTGCAGCAGCCGATCGCGCACAGCGAGCTCAAGGAAACGGTCGTGAGCCCCGACGCGGAGTTCAAGGGATCGGTGAAGTTCAAGGACTCGCTCCGGATCGACGGGAGCTTCGAGGGAGAGATCGACTCCGGGGGCACGCTCTTCATCGGGAAAACAGGCATCGTGAAGGCCGAGGTCCACGTGGGCAACGTCATCGTCGAGGGCAAGGTCGAGGGGAACGTCACCTGCGAGGACAAGATCGAGCTCAGGGCGACCGCGAAGATGTTCGGCGACATCCAGGCGGCGCGCCTGACCATCGCCGAGGGCGTCAACATCGTCGGCAAATGCTCCGTCAGCGCCCAGAAGCCCGCGGCGGAGGCATTCAAGCAGGACCGTCCCGCCCGCCCCGACTTCAAGAAGGTCAGGGATGACAAGATAGGCGGCGAGAGGCTCGGCCCGGGGGCTTCCGCGGACTGACCCAGCCGTGCGCGCGACAGAACAGCCCCGATCCGGGGATCCGGATCGGGGCTGTTGTTTTCTCCCCCGCCACTCGCGGGCCGCGAACTGGTTGGCGGGGCGGCCTTCAGGGCGCGACATTTGTCAGACCTGTCCGACAGGTTTGACCCGTCGGACAAAAAGGACGGCGCCGCACCGGGGACGCGGGCCACCCTGAATGCCGCACTATTTTTTCTTCAGATGATCGAGGGCGCGCTGGCCGAGGGTCGAATCCTTCCCGTAGAGCGCCGCGGCCCGCTCGAGGTGATACTTGGCGAGCACGAACCGGCCCTCCTTCTTGTAGTTGATCCCGACGTTATAGTGGGCCTCGGCGTTCTGCGGGTCCTTCTCGATAATCTCCTTGTACTCCCTGATCGAGTCCTCGCTCTTTCCCATCACGCCGAAGAGAAAGGCGAGGTTCATCTTCGCGCCCGCGTAGTCCGGTTTCTTCGAGAGCGATTTCCTGAACGCCTCCTGGGCGTCAGGGTATCGCTGGATATGCATGAAGATCAAGCCGAGGTAGTTGTAGGCGTGCGCGTTATCCGGGTCAAGGTCGATGGCTGTCCGGCATTCCTTGTAGGCGCCGCGGTAATCATCCGCGCTGATGTGGGCCCAGGCGAGGTTGGTATGCATGGCTACGTCCGCGGGGGCCTTTTCGATTCCCCGCCGGTAGACCTCCACCGCCGCGCTGAGGTTCCCCCTTCGCTCCTGGAGTTCGCCGAGGGCGAGGTACGCCGGGATGAAGTTCGGGTTCCGATCCAGTATCCCCGTGTAGACCTGCACGGCGGCCCGGTTCCTCCCGAGTCTCTCGTTCAGGAGCCCCACCTTCATCCCCGCCTCATCGTCCGCGGGCGAGGCCTTGGTGAGTTCGGCAAACTGGACGAGCGCCCCCTCGATGTCGCCCTTCTTGAGCAGCGCGTCACCCTTGATCCTCAGGGCCTCGATGCTCCCGGCCTTGAGGGCCAGGGCCTTGTCCGCCGCGGCGATGGCGCCGTCGGCGTCCCCCTCCTTGAGGGCGCGGGCCCCTTGCGCGCGGCGCGCCTCCTCCAGCTTCCCCAAGAGGTCGAGCTTGGAATCGAGCTTCCGCGCCGCCTCGTAATGCTCGGCGGCGGGGCGGGGATCGTCTTTCCGGAGCAGCATGTCCGCGAGACTCACGTGCGCGCGGGCCATGCTCTCCTTCAGATCCACCTCGGGAGCGAGGGAAGCCGCCTTCTCGTACATCGAGAGGGCCTGCTCGTACTGCCCCCCCTCCATGAAGGTGTTGCCGAGCCGTATGTAGAACTCCGCGTTCTGTCCCCCCTCGTCGGATTCACCCGCAAAGGAAAGGGAGACGGCGAGCGTCGCGATGCAGAAGGCGGCCATGATCATCGGAAAAACAAAATTTTTCATGCTGTTCGGCATTGTAGCATACTCAGGGCGGGATCGGAATGCACTCCGCCCGGCACTTTGGACTATCGTGTCGTATCCTGCACGACGCCGCAGGACACGGCCGCGATGCACTGGGAGAGAAGATCCGCCGCGGCGGAGTTGGAGGGATCGAACTGGATGACCTTCTCGAACTCCATCGCCGCGCGGCGCGCGTCGCCCTGCCCGAGCAGCCGCCTCCCGTGCCCCATGAGGTCGATGGCGGTGCGGGCCAGGCGCTCCGCCTCGACCGCGGGCTCGGGACGATCCTGTGAATACCCGCCCGGAGCGGTGAGGAGAAAGGCGGCGAGGAGGCCGCACACCCGGATCCGTGGCTTCATTTTCTTCACCTTATACCTCTGCGTTCATCTGAATCCCGAACGCCTCTTCATCTTTTTGCCGCATTAGTATCTGCGCCCATCCTGACAATCTGCGTTCATCTGCGTGCTACGTTATGGCTTCCCCTGTTCTCGTCCGTATTCATCCGAGTCCGGTCACTCCTGAACCGTGCGCGTGAACTCCCTCCCTCCGCGGCGGAAGGTGACGCTTTCAATCGTGATCTTCACCACGCGGGCCCCCGACAGCTCCTCCCCCCGGGTGATGGGTTTGCCGTTCACGATGGCGATCGGGTTTTCTTTGTCCCATATGACCCCGGAGAGGCGCAGCGCCGGCTCCTCCCCTCCGCCGCCCGCCGGCGGCGCGGGCGCGCTGACCGCTGCCGGGGGAGAGGGTTTCGCTGCGGAGGACGCGGATGTGCCCGCGCGCACCCTCGCCGCGATGGACTCGTAGTGCATGAAAACCGCCGCGGCAACAAGAGCCGGGAGCAGGAGTGCGGCTGAAAGCTTGAACATCTCCCGGCCCATCCCACGGGGCGCGGGCGGTTCCCCGGTCACGATCCTGCCCGGGAGCGTCTCTTTCGCCCTGCCGTCCTCGGCCTTCTTCAGCGCTTTCAGAATCGTGCTCATACGATCACCCCTGCGGAGCGCCGGGGACAAGGCGTGGCGCTCCGTCCCCCGCGTCAAGGCTCTTGAGCAGCATCCACTCGCCCGTCCCCGCCACACCGTCGACCGGCAGCCCGTGGCGCTCCTGGAACCGCCCCACGGCCTCGGCGGTCTCCGGTCCGTACAGGTCTCCCTCGCCGCCGCGGAGCGCCCCCGCCCTTTTGAGGGACTGCCGGAGGGCGCGCACCTCCGGTCCGCGCATGCCCGGCGCAAGAGCGTTGGGGAGCGCGATGCCGGCCGGATAAAAATAGAGTGCCCGACCGCACAGCGCCGCCTGGAGCTCCGGCGCGTCGAACAACTTTTTCCCGCCCCCCGGCCACAGGAGCACCGCCCGGCCGTCCCTGACCAGGGCAAGCACCGCCCTGACGGGCCCCCCTCCCGGGCCCCCGCGCAGCGAGAGGATGCAGGGGAGATTCATCCGACGGATGAAATCAACGTCCCCCCAGCAGGAGACCGACTTCATCCCGCACCGGGCCGCGAGCGCGTGGATGTCCCGCGAATCGCCGAGCATCTCAGGCTTCAGCTCCTTCTTCCCCCAGAACGCCGCGAGAAGCGCGGCGGCTTCGGCCTCGCGGGTCGTCGCGGCGACGGGGACGGCGTGCTCACCGGGCACGGGCGCCGCGCGCGGCGCCGTCGGGGACGGGGTATTTTCGACCGGGGCCTTCACCGCCAGCGCGGCCATCACGCGTGAGCCCCCCCCGGGGGCGCCGGTTCCCGGGACGACAAGGCGATGTCCTCCGCGCCGCCTTTCCTCATGATGTCACCGGCCTCCGAATCTTTGGATTTTGGATTTGGTATGTGCCCGACCGTCGCATCTCTCTGTTGGGATTTGGGATTTGGGCTTTTGGATTTATATTCACCGGCGATTTCCGGGCGCGCCGTCCCTGCGTGCGGGGCGGGGACCGGGGACTGCCGTGCGGCATAGCGCACCGCGGCGGCGGCCGCGGCCACGAATGCCGCGGCGGCGGCGGCTCTCCACACGCGGGCCGCCCCGCCCCGACGCCCGGGCGTATGCCGCGTCCTCGGGTGACTCTGGATTTCCTCGATCGCACGGCGCACGATCGAGTCCGTGATCTTTTTGCTGCCGCGCACGTACCCGACGAGAAGCGCCCGGTCGCAGACGATGTTGATCTTCCGAGGGAGCCCCTCCGAATAGCGATAGATCCTTTTCGCGGCGGAACCGGTGAACTGCACCGGGTTCGTCTCCTCGCTCCCGGCGGCGACTGCCAGGCGATGCCGAATATAGCACACCGTCTCCGGGCAGGTGAGCGGGTGCAGGTGGTACGTGACGGTGACCCGCTGGGCAAGCTGCCGGAGCGCGGGGCTCTCGATCATCTCCCGAAGCTCCGGCTGTCCCACAAGCACGATCTGGATCAGTTTCTCCTTCTCCGTCTCAAGGTTGGAGAGCATGCGCAACTGCTCGAGCACCGGCAGGGCGAGGTTCTGGCATTCGTCGATGAGCAGGACGACGTTGCGCCCCGCTTCGTGCTGCGCGAGAAGGAATAGGTTGAGCTCGTCGACGAGCTCTTTCCTCGAGACGGCCCCGCGATGGCAGGAGAGGTCCTCGTTGATGGTCTTCAGGAGCTCATCGGCCGAGAGGAAACTGTTGAGGATGAACCCGACCTCCGCCTCCTTCTCCATCTCCGTGATGAGCGCCCG
Organism: Chlamydiota bacterium; assembly: GCA_037133055.1. GTDB lineage: Bacteria > Auribacterota > Tritonobacteria > UBA1439 > UBA1439 > UBA1439. The sequence continues at coordinate 19,404 of JBAXOY010000043.1, read as the reverse complement.
GCAAAGCGTGGTCTTCCCCGTGCCGACCTCCCCGCTCACGAGAATGAACCCCTTGCGCTCCCTGATGCCGTAGATGAGATGGCCCAGGGCCTCCCGGTGCTGGGAGCTCAGGTAGAGGAAGTGGGAGTCGGGGGTGAGGTTGAACGGCCGCTCCCGGAGATTGTAGAATTTTGTATACACCTTCGCCTGCGTTAAAGAACGGCTTTGTATTCACCACGCGGTCACTTGACGCCCTCGAGGTCGAGGAGCTCGCGCACCTGCTTCTGCACCTCTTTCGCCTGCCCGACCCCGAGCCCGGGATCCTCCACGAGAAGCGTCTCCCCGCTCCCCGAGAACTCGTAGACTACGAGCCTTCTCCCGGTGCCCGGCTCGACGATCCGGTCGCGCGGCAGGAGTTTCTTCTTCCGCTCCAGCATCAAGGCGAGGATGTAACTGACGTTGACATGGGCGGGCTCGCGAGACTCGAGGTACTTCGTGAGGAGCCGCTCGATCGTGCTCCTGGAGATCGGCTCCTCCTTCACCTTCGGGGGTTCGGGCTTGAAGCGCCCCCTCCATGAGGATAGGGCCGGCCCGCAATCCGATCCGGCGGGGCCGTCAAGCTCCGCCCGGCATTCCGCGCAGTAATCCTCGCGCACATAGCCGTCCCCACGGGCGAAAAGTATCGACGCGTACTGCTCCCCGTCCGCAAAGTCGCGGGCACAGCGCATACAGCGCTTTGCCCGTTTGATGCTGTGCCACTCCCGGGGGTTCCTGGCCATGGTACCGGTCCACGCACCGCGCGTCACGCGCCCGTGGCTTTCCCGGCCTCCCCCGCGGGGGCCGCGCCGCCCTCCTGCCCGGCGGCCTTGTCCGCCCCTCCGCCCGCCGCATCTTCCGGTTGGGAGTTTTGATTTTGGGGTTGTCCGTCCGTCGAATTTTTCTGTTGGGATTTGGGATTTGGGATTTGGGATTTATCCTCCTCCCCCCCCCGCGCTATCTCATCGACAAAGTTAAGCTGGAGCACGCCCAGGGCGTTCGCGAGTATCTTTTCCTCCTCCCTCGTGAGATTGCCTCGCGTCTTGACCCTCAATGTCTCGAGAAGATCGATGCTGCCGCGCGCGGCCTCGATGTCCTTCTCCACCTTCCCCGTCATCGGGTTGGCCACCTTGCCCATGGCCATCCACGCGGAGCCGTGGAGACTCAACACCAGGGAGAGAAACCTCGCCTCGTGCAGCTTGTTACTATCCTCAGCCATGGCACCAACCCTCCTGATGAATACTGAACCAGCTCCCCCGCCCATGAACCGGCGAGACGGCGAATCGGCGGGTGGGCGACGCTGTGACCTATCGCCGTTTCGCCCGTTCGCCCGCACGCCGTTTCATGCACGCGCCCGCTCCCGGCTCTGCACCATGAACTAATCGTCGAACATACGGTCAAACGCGTCCCGGAAATCGTAGCCGCCCTTGAAGTCGTCCAGGCTGTCCTGCTCGGTTTTGTTGAGGAGGCCGTTTCCCACAAGGTTGAACACCACCTCGCCGATATCCTCGCAGCGGCGGATCCCCCAGTGATCGAGAACGGTCCTGGCCATGGGGCCGTAGCGTTCGAGCGCGCACCGACGCGAGCCCTCGAGGAGCTCCCCGCCGGTGACGTGCCTCTTTTTACCGATCATGCGGTACGTGTACTCGAGGGCCTCCAGCACGAACTGGTACGCGTCGAATGCGTACCTGTTGTCCCGCGCGATGATCTCCTGCACCAGCTGTTCGGCCGGCTTTTTCTTACTCATACGCCGCTTTCAACCCGCACCCTTGAACTTTCAACCGTAGCCCTACCCTTCGTCCGGCAGCACCGCGTCATAGGCGATCTGGTAGCGCCCCTGGTCCGCGTTGGAGAATGAATCGTGGTTTGCCTTCTTGAGCTCGCTGTAGGTCGAGCTCGCGTACAGGACGAGCTGGGCGACGTGGTCGAGTATCTCCCGCTCCATGCTCCTGCTGCGCTCCTCGAAGGTCGCGAGCATCGCAGTGCCTCCGCCGAGGAGCCGCTTCAGGAAGCTCTTGTCCTCCTTCAGCAGGGCCTCGTGTTCCAGCATGACCAGGGCGGCCTTCACGCCGTCGTGGACCAGCTGGAGATACTTCAAAAATATCTTCTCGTCGCGCCAGCCGCGGTTGCCCCTCAGGGCGCACGTCGCCTCCCGGATCGCCTCCTCAAGGTGATGGAGGATCCCCTCCAGCCTCTTGCGCCGCTTGATGAGGGGGGATTCCTCGAACCGCTGTTCGATGAGCCGGATGCACCACCGGTAATGGGCGTCACGCCGCGCGATGTGCACGGCGCGGTTCATGCTTATGTTGACCATGGCGTCTCCCGAAAGTCCCTACTTGTTCAAGCAGTTCAAGCGGTTCAAACGGTTCGGCGGTTCAAACAGTTCAAGCGGTTCAAGCGGCGAGACGGTTACTTCGTGTCCTCCGTGGTGAAAAGCATTTGTCCGCCTTCTCAGTCCGTTTTTCCCGCGCACTCCCTCGCCTCGCCCCGGAGCGTCTCGATCGCGTGCGGAATCGCCGGCCACACGAGGGCGAGGCTCTCCGCGGCGCCCCGGGGGCTGCCGGGGAGCGCGATGATCACGACCGCCCCGCGGGTCCCCGCCACCGCCCGGCTGAGGATGGCGGTCGGCTTCGCTTCAAACCCCTTCATGCGGATGAGCTCCCCTATCCCGGGGAGATTCTTCCCCATGAGCGGGGCGAGCGCCTCCGGCGTCACGTCCCTGGGCGAAAGACCGGTGCCCCCCGCGGTGAGGACCACGTCCACACGGCCCCCGTCCGCCAGTGCGGCCACGGCGCCGCGGATCGCGGCTATCTCGTCCGGCACGATCAGGCGCTCCGCGAGGGATGCGCCCGGCGGAAGGGCCGCCGCGAGGGCGGCGGCGCACCCGTCCGGCCGCTCGCCGGAGGATGCCCTGTCGCTCACCACCACCACGCCGACCCGTATCCCGCTCATTTCCCGGGCGCCTGCATCATCTCGATCGCGTCCCCGTCCCGCACCGCGCCGCCCTCGAGCACCCTGCAGAAGACCCCTTCGACAGGCATGATGCACGAGCCGACCTTCCGGTATATCGCGCAGGGCGCCGGGCACTCCTTCCCCACCGCGCTGACCTCCAGCACGGCGTCCGCCCCGACCTTCAGCCTGTCGCCAACCCGGAGGCCCCGGAGATCGATGCCCTCCGTGGTGATGTTCTCGCCGAACGAGCCGCGATCGACCTCCGCGCCCGCCGCCTTCATGCGGAGCGTGCCCTCCCAGGCGAGGAGGCTGACCTGCTTCGGGCCAGGCCCCGCGTGCGCGTCCCCCTCGATCCCGAGGCCGGGAACGAACCCCCCCGCGCCCGCCGGGCGTTTCGGCCCCCCCTTCGCCACGCTCACGTTGACCGATTTGACGATGCCCATTTCCCTACACCGGCGCACGTTTCGTTTTCTCGACCAGGCGGATGTCGGTGAGCCGCATCCCGCCGTCCACAGCCTTGCACATGTCGTAGATCGTCAGCGCCGCAATCGCGACGGCGGCGAGGGCCTCCATCTCCACCCCCGTCCTGCCGACGGTCCGCGCCCGCGCCGTGATCTCCACGCGCGCGCGCGCTTTCCCGCGGCGCAGGATGAAATCGACCGAAACGTGCGTGACCGCGAGGGGGTGGCAGAGGGGGATGAGCTGGTCCACGCGCTTGGCGGCGAGGATCCCGGCGATCCGCGCCGTGTTAAAGACGTCGCCCTTGGGTCCCCCGCCGCGCGCGATGCGGGAGAGGGTGGCGGGCTTCATCACGACGGCGCCGCGGGCAACCGCCTCCCGCGCGGCGTCAGGCTTTCCGCCGACGTCGACCATGCGGACCCGTCCGGCGCTGTCAACATGGCTGAGCGTTCGGCCCATGGCTCTCCTTGGGCGGCAGGGATTCCCGGTGCGTGCCCGGTGCTTCCGCGGAGATCAGGCGCCGCGCGCGGCACCTCACGCCTTGGCCTTCCTGGCCTTCTTCTTCTCTTCTTCCTTCTTCGCCTTCTTGACCTTTACGGGCCGGGTGGTGCCCACCAGCTCGCACACGGCCATCGGGGCGCCGTCGCCGCGCCGGTAGGAGGCCTTTATCACCCGGGTGTATCCGCCCGCGCGCGCGGCATAGCGCGGCCCGAGTTCCTTGAAGAGCTTCGTCACCGCGTCCCCGTCGCCGAGCATGCTCGCCGCGCGCCGGCGGCTGTGGAGGTCGCCACGCTTTCCGAGCGTCACCATCTTCTCGGCGAGCCTGCAGACGGCCTTCGCCTTCCCCTCGGTCGTCTGGATGCGCTCGACCGTCAGGAGGCTGCACACGGCGTTCGAGAGCATCGCGCGCAGGTGCGCCGGTTTCCGGTTCAGCTTCAGCGTATATTTTCTGTGCCTCATTGTCGATATCCCATCCCCTCTCCCGGCGCAGAGACTATTCCGTCAGCTCCTTCTTCTTTGAGAGATCCATCCCCAGGGACAACCCCATCTCGGCGAGTTTCAACTTGATCTCGGTCAGCGATTTCTTGCCGAAGTTCCTGTATTTGAGCATCTCCGGCTCCGATCTTTGCGTGAGGTCGCGCATCGTCTTGATCCCGGCCGCGTTGATGCAGTTGGCGGCCCGGACGGAGAGCTCGATCTCGGTGATGGAGGTGTTGCGCTTCCTGTCGTGCTCGACTTCCTCCTCCTTATCTTTCACCTCCTTCTCCTCCTCCTCGACCTTGACCGGGTGCTTGTCGAAGTCCACGAATACGGTGAGGTGCTCCCTCAGGATCGAGGAGGCGTGCATCAATGCGTCCCCCGGCTTGACCCTGCCGTCCGTCCAGATCTCCAGGATCAGCTTGTCGTAGTCGGTGATCCGCCCCACGCGCGTGTCCTCGACATGGTAGGCGATCCTCGTCACCGGCGTAAAAATCGAGTCGATGGGGATGACCCCGATCGGCTGCCCCTCCTTCTTGTTCGCCTCCGCCGGGCGGTAGCCCCGGCCTATCTCGACCGTGAGCTCGACCTCGAACTTGAGCTTCTTGTTCAGCGTCGCGATATGGTGGCCGGGGTTCACGACCTCGACGGTCCCGTCGGTCGTGATGTCACCCGCGGTGACCTCGCCCTTCTTGTCCACCTTGAGATCGAGGGTCTTCGGCTCCCTGCTGTGGGACACCAGAAGCACCTTCTTCATGTTGAGGATGATCTCGGTGACGTCCTCGACGACGCCGTCGATGGTGTCGAACTCGTGGAGAACCCCCGCGATCTTCACCGTGGTGATCGCGGTGCCCTCGAGCGAGGAAAGGAGGACCCTCCGCATCGCGTTGCCCATGGTGTGCCCGTAGCCGCGCTCGAACGGCTCGGCGATGAACTTCGCATACGTGTCCTTCCTGTCCCCCGCGGCTTCCTCATCCAGGATCAACCGTTTGGGCATCTCAAACTTCGCCATTCGCATAACCATGATAGCCACCTCTCTTTGTCTTCCGCGCGGTCACTTCGAGTAGAGTTCGACCACCAGCTGCACATTGACCGGGACCGTGATATCGGACCTTTCGGGCAGGCGCACCACCGACCCCTTGAACTCCTGCCGGTCCACCGAGAGCCATGACGGTATCGCCCGCTTCTCGGTGAGCTCGAAGTTCTTCTTCACCGCCTCGCGGAAGCGCTCCTTCGGCTTCACTTCGATCACCTGGCCCGCCCTGCACTGGAAGGAGGGGATGTCGACGGTGTCCCCGCCGATCCTGAAGTGGCCGTGGCACACCATCTGGCGCGCCTGTGCCCTCGACGGCGCGAACCCCATGCGGAACACGACGTTGTCGAGCCTGGTCTCCAGAAGCCTCAGCAGCATGTCGCCGGTGACCCCCTTGCGCCGCTGCGCCTTCCGGAAGATCACGCGGAACTGTTTCTCGAGTATCCCGTACATGCGGCGCAGCCGCTGTTTTTCCCGGAGCTGCTCGGCGTACGCGGTGATCTTGCGCTTCCGCGCCCCGTGCACGCCCGGCGCGGGACGGCCGCGGTCTATCGCGCATTTGGCCATCTCGCACCGTGTGCCCTTCAGGAAGAGCTTCATCCCCTCCTGGCGGCAGAGCCGGCACACCGGACCTGTGTATCTTGCCATGGTATCGTATTCCTCCTGCCGGTACGTTCACCCGTGCTGTGTATGAGGTTGAAAGCCACGCAACCGGTAACGTGCGCCTTCCCTGCGCGGCGTTCGCTACACCCTGCGCCGCTTCGGCGGCCTGCATCCGTTGTGCGGGATGGGCGTCACGTCCCTGATGGCCGTGATCTGGAGCCCCGCGGCCTGAAGCGCCCTGATCGCGGACTCGCGCCCCGCGCCGGGCCCCTTCACGTTGACCTCAATCTCCCGCATCCCGTGCGCCAGGGCGCGCTTGCCGCAGTTGGTGGCCACGACGGTCGCGGCGAATGCGGTGCTTTTGCGCGCCCCCTTGAACCCCGAGGAGCCGGCGCTCGCCCAGACGACGACGTTCCCCCGGGCATCTGCGATGCTGACGATCGTGTTGTTGAACGACGCCAGGACGTGGGCGATGCCCCGCGGGGCGCTGCGCCACACCTTCTTCTTGGCGGCTACCTTCGGTCCCTTCTGCTCCGGCCGCTCCCGTTCTTCTGACATTATCTCCCTTTCTCCCCGTTTCGGGCAGGCATCCGCCGCCGCGCCGCCGGCGCGGACGGCTACGCGATTTCGCCCTGCTTCTTCATCGACGCCTTGCGCTTCACGCCGACGGTCTTCCTCGGCCCCTTCCTGGTACGGGCGTTGGTGCTCGTCCGCTGGCCCCGCACCGGAAGCCCGCGGCGGTGCCGTATCCCGCGGTAGCAGCCGATGCTCATGAGCCGCTTGATGTTCCCCGCCACCTCCCGCCGCAGGTCTCCCTCGACCCGGCAGGTGTTCTGGATCACGGAGGCGATCTTCGCGATCTCCTCCTCGGTGAGGTCCTTCGCTCTCGTGTCGGGATTCACCCCGGCCTCGGTCAGGATCTTCACCGATTTCGCCGGTCCGATCCCGTAGATGTAGGTGAGGGCCACCTCGACCCGCTTATCCTTCGGTATGTCGACCCCTACGATACGCGGCATAGCACTGCTCCTTCTTCCCGCACTTCGTGCGATTTCAAATTCAAGATCTCAGATCAACGGCCGTCAGCCCTGTCTCTGCTTGTGCCGCGGGTTGCTGCAGAGCACCCGCACCACTCCCTTGCGGCGGACGATCTTGCACTTCTCGCATATCCTGCGCACCGACGCTCTGACCTTCATGGTTTCCCCTCGGAGCCCCCGTGAATGTGCGCCTGCCCTCACTTGACGCGGTAGACGATCCTCGCCTTTGTAAGGTCGTAGGGGGACATCTCGATCAGCACCTTGTCTCCCGGGAGTATCCTGATGAAGTGCATCCGCATCCTCCCCGAGATGTGGGCAAGGACCCGATGCCCGTTCTGGAGGTCCACCCTGAACATCGTGTTCGGGAGCACCTCCGCAACGACCCCCTCGACCCTTATGGCTTCCTCTTTTTTAGACATGTGAACACCTCGGGCCCGTCTTCCGTGACTGCGATCGTGTCCTCGAAATGAGCCGCGGCCTTCCCGTCCTGCGTCACGACGGTCCACCCGTCCGACAGCACCCTCACCGCATGCGTGCCCGCGTTGACCATGGCCTCCACCGCGAACGTCATCCCCGGCTTCAGCCGCGGCCCCGTAGTGGGCTTCCCGTAGTTCGGTATCTGCGGGTCCTCGTGGAGCCGCGCGCCGATACCGTGCCCCACGTAATCCCGCACCACCGTGAATCCGTTGGACAAGGCGCGGCTCTCGATCGCGTGCGAGATGTCGAAGAGCCACCCCCCCGCCAGGGCACGGGCCACCGCGTCCGCGACCGCGAGCCGGGCCGCTTCCACCAGGCGCCCCTTCTCGGGGCTGACCGCGCCCACCGCGAAGGTGCGCGCCATGTCCCCGAAATACCCCCCGTGCTCGATGCCCACGTCGAGGCTCACGATATCGCCCGGGACGAGCGCCCTGCGCCCCGGGATGCCGTGCACGACCTCCTCGTTCACCGAGACGCAGATGCTCGCGGGGTAGCCCCGGTACCCCATGAACGCCGAGCGCGCGCCGCGCTCTTTGATGAACTCCGCGGCCGCGCGGTCAAGCTCCCCCGTCGTCACCCCGGGGGCGATCATCGCCTCCAGCGCCGCCATTAGGGCGGCGGTGATGCCGCTCGAGACGCGCATCTTCTCGAGCTCGTTCGCGGATTTGATGATGATCATTCCCGCCCCAGCACCCGCATGATCTGCATGAACGTTCCCTGCACGGGGGCGTCGCTGTTCACCGTCGCCAGGATGCCGCGCGCCCGATAGTAGTCGATCAGGGGGGCGGTCTGAGCCTCGTACACCTTGAGCCGGTTGAGGATCGTCTCCTCGGAATCGTCAGCCCTCCGGTGGAGCGCCCCGCCGCACGCGTCGCACACCCCCTCGATCTTCGGGCGCATATTCACGACGTGGAACGTCGCGCCGCATGACGCGCAGACCCTCCGTCCGCCCAGGCGCTGGAGTATCACGTCCTGGTGGGTCTTCATGTAGAAAACCCTTTCCAGCTTCTGCCCGATCTCCTTGAGCAGGGCGTCGAGCCCCTCCGCCTGGGGGAGCGTGCGGGGGAATCCGTCGAGGAGGAATCCCGCCCCGCGGCAGTCCGCCTTCGAGAGGCGCTCGCGCACGAGCCCGATGGTGACATCATCCGGCACCAGATCGCCCTTCCCCCAGTACCGGTCGTGGGCCATCACCCCTTGCTCGGTCCCCGCCTTGTAGGCCTCGCGGAACATGTCGCCGGTCGAGATGTGCGGGATCTTGAACTCTTTGCAGAGCACCTTCGCCTGCGATCCCTTCCCGGCTCCCGGGGGTCCGAACAACAGTATTCTCATGTTACCGATCTCGGATTTTAGATCTCAGATTTCAGATCTGAGATCAGTGTTCAGTCAGCGGCCGCGTATCCTGCCCTTCCGCATGAACCCCTCGTAGTGGCGCATCACCAGGTGCGACTCCACCTGCCGCATGGTGTCCAGCATGACGCCCACGATGATCAAAAGGCCCGTCCCGCCGAAGAATTGCGAGATGGTGTAGCTCACGTTCATGTAGCCCGCGATGATGCTCGGGAAAACCGCGATGCCGGCGAGGAAGAAAGCCCCGGGCAGCGTGATGCGGTTCATGACCCGCTCGAAGAATTCCGCGGTGGGCTTGCCGGGCCTGATGCCGGGCACGAACGCCCCGCTCTTCTTCATGTTGTCGGCGAGGTCGATCGGGTTGAAGGTGATCGCCGTGTAAAAGTAGCAGAAGAAGATGATGAGCACGACCTCGAGGAGCGTGTACATCAGGCCCCCGGGGCGCAGGGTCCCCATTGCCGCCCTGAGCCACTCCGTCTGGACGAAGCTCCCGATCGTGGCGGGGAAGAGCAGGATCGAGGAGGCGAAGATGATGGGGATGACGCCCGCCTGGTTGACGCGGAGAGGAATGTAGGTGCTCTGCGCGCTGTAGATCTTCCTGCCGCGTATCTGCTTGGGCCTCTGGACCGGGATCCGGCGCTGCCCCTCGGTGACGAGCACCACCGCGGCGACGACAAACGCCGCGAGCGCCGCCATTCCCACGACCGCGAAGGGGCGGATGGTGCCGGTCCGCACGAGCTCGTAGACCTCGTAGGCGGCGTTGGGCATCCGCGAGATGATCCCGGCGGTGATGATGAGCGAGATGCCGTTCCCTATCCCGTTCTCGGTGATCTGCTCGCCCAGCCACATGATGAAGATGGTCCCGGCCGTGATGGTGATTATGATCATGAGGCGCGTCGCCCAGCCGGGGTGCGGGATGACCCCCGTCCCTGTCGGGCTCTTCATCGTCTCAAGGTAGCGGCTGATCATGGCCGCCTGAAAAAAGCAGAGGAGCACCGTCCCGTACCGCGTGTACTGGTTGATCTTGCGGCGCCCGGACTCCCCCTCCTTGGCCATCCGCTCGAGGGACGGGATGACCGCGGTGAGGAGCTGGAGGATGATCGAGGCGCTGATGTACGGCATGATTCCGAGCGCGAAGATGGTGCAGTTCGAGAGCGCACCGCCGGAGAACATGTTCATCATGCCGAACAGATTCCCGCCGCTGTCCTGGGCGAGGGATTTGAATATCTCCCCGAGCGCCTTGGCGTCAATGCCCGGGGTGGGCACCCACGCGCCGAGGCGGTACACGATCAGCAGGCCGAGCGTGAGCAATATCCGGCTCCTGAGCTCGCCGATCCTGAACATATTCCTGAACGCCGCTATCATCGTACTCCACTCCCCACAGTGTCCACTCGCCGGCGGGGCAACGCCCCGCGCGGGGTTCAGGCCTTCGCCCCCGTCGTCGCCCGCGCGATCCGCGCCGCGCCCTTCGCCTCTTCGATCTTTTTCCGCGCGGATGCGCTGAACGCGTCCGCGACGACCTCCAGCCGCTTCGTGAGGGCGCCGTTCCCGAGGATCTTCACCCCGTCGCTGAGCCGCTTCACGATGCCGCGCGCAACGAGGGCCTTCATGTCCACGACGCTGCCCTCGTCGAAGGCGTTCAGCCGCTCCACGTTGACCGCGTCAAAGCGCGGCCCCCGCGGGGCGCGGAATCCCCGCTTGGGAATTCTCCGGATGAGCGGCATCTGCCCGCCCTCGAACCCCGGCCTGAGCTTCGCGCCCGAGCGCGCCTTCTGCCCTTTGTGCCCGCGGCAGCTCGTCTTGCCGTGGCCCGAACCGGGCCCTCTTCCCCTGCGCTTTATGGGGGTGCGCGCCCCCGGATTGTTCTTCAGCTCGTGCAGTTTCACCTTAGTCGAGCCCCCGTGCCGCCATCACCTGTTCCCGCGTCCTCAAACTTTCGAGGGCGTCGAAGGTCGCCTTCACAACATTGATCGGGTTCTTCGACTTGAGCGACTTCGCGAGCACGTCCTTCACCCCCGCGAGGTCGAGGACGATCCGCGTCCCGCCGCCGGCGATGATGCCCGTGCCCGGGGCCGCGGGCTTCAGCAGCACGCGCGCGCCCCCGTACGCCCCTATCGTCTCGTGGGGGATGGTGGCGCCGCGGCGCTGGATGTGCAGGACCTGCCTCCTCGATGAGTCAGACCCCTTCTTGATCGCCTCGGCGATCTCGTTCGCCTTTCCAAAGCCGTAGCCGATATTCCCGTTCCTGTCTCCGCTCACCACCAGGGCGCTGAAGCTGAAGCGGCGCCCGCCCTTGACCACCTTGGCGCAGCGGTTGATGCTCACCACCTTCTCCTGTATCTCGCCCGGGACCGCCTCGCGCTTCTTGTCCCGATCCCGATTCCTGTCCCGATCCCTCTCTCGTCTCTCCGCCACCAGGTCCTCCTTACAGAAGCGGCGATGCCGCGTCCGTGTCTTCTCCGTTGCCCGGCCGTCACGCCGTTATCGTCGAAACGTCAGAATGCGAGCCCGCCCGCCCGCGCCCCGTCCGCCAGGGCCTTCACCCGCCCGTGGTAGCGGTAGCGGTTCCGGTCAAAGACCACCGCGGCGATCCCCTTCTCCTTCGCCATCCCGGCGATGAGATCCCCGACGACCCCGGCCGAAACCTTGTTGGCTGCCTTCTGCCCGGCCGCCGCGGCCTTCTCCCTGAACGCGGGGGAGCGGGTCGACACCGCGGCGAGCGTGGCGCCGCTGTCGTCGTCGATCAGTTGGGCATAGATGTGCAGGGAGCTGCGAAATACGCTCAGCCGCGGCCGCGCGGCCGTTCCGTGGATGCGCTTCCTGACGCGCATCTTCCTTCTCCACCGTGTCCCCTCGCTTCTCTTCATCGTGTCGAGAACCCCTTGTTAATGCGCCTGTGCATGCCGCGACTGCCTCATGACGTCGATGCGACCGCCTTGCCCGCCTTGCGGCGGACCCACTCGTCCCTGTACCGTATCCCCTTGCCCTTGTACGGCTCCGGCGGATAGAAGCTGCGTATCTCGGCGGAGACCTGGCCGACGAGCTGCTTGTCGCAGCCCGACACCGTCAGGGTGTTCTCCTTGCCGGGGACGATCGTGATTCCATTCGGAATCTCGTAGTCGATCGGGTGCGAGAAGCCGAGCAAGAAGATGATGTGCCGCCCCTCGATCTTCGCCTTGTAGCCGACGCCGATTATCTGGAGCGTCTTCTCGTACCCCTTCGAGACGCCGTGCACCATGTTGGCGATAAGCGTCCGCGTGACCCCGTGAAGCGCGGAGCCGTTCTTGGCCCCCGGCGCGCATGCGACCAGCACCTGCGTTCCCTTCTGGGCGGCCGAGATGCCCAAGGCCATGTTCAGCTTCAGTTCTCCCAGGGGGCCCTTGACCGCGACGCTCCGCCCCTGGATAGTCACCTGGACCCCGGGCGTCAGGTCAACCGGCTTTTTTCCTACGCGCGACATTGTCGTACTCCCATTTAGAGTAGCGGTTGTTCCGCTTCCCTACCAGGCGTAGCAGAGCAACTCCCCGCCCACACCCTCCTTGCGGGCCTGCGTGTCCGTCATGATCCCCCTCGGGGTCGTGACTATCGCGATGCCGAGCCCCCCGAGCGGCCGCGGGATCTTCTTCTTCCCCACGTACTTCCTGCTGCCGGGGGTGCTCACCCTCTTCAGGCCGCGGATGACCGGCTCCCCGCCGGCCGCGTACTTCATAAACACCCTCAGGAACCCCTGCGGCACGGCGTCCACGATCTTGAAATCCTCGACGAACCCCTCGCTCTTGAGGAGCCGGATCAGATTGAGCTTCACGCTGGATTTCGGGATGTCCACAAACTCGTTGCGCGCCTTGCTGGCGTTGCGGATCCTGGTCAGCATATCCGCGATCGGATCGGTCATCGTCATGTAATCCATCCTTATTCATCATTGAGCCACAGGGGGCGCAGAGGGAAACCCTATCCCCCGTATCTCTGCGCGCCATGTGAACTCTGTGGCGACACCTTACCAGCTGGCCTTCACCACGCCCGGGATCTCGCCCCGCGACGCGAGCTGGCGGAAGCAGATCCTGCACATCTGAAACTTGCGCAGGTAGCCCCGCGACCGGCCGCACCGCGTGCAGCGGAAATACCCGCGGACGCCGAACTTCGGTGTTCGGGAAGCCTTCACCCTCAGACACGTCTTTGCCATGGTCTCCTCATCTCACATCTTCCGTCTCACTTCTTTGCGAACGGCATCCCCATGAACTGGAGCAGTGTCTTCGCCTCCTCGTCCGTCTTCGAGGTGGTGACGATGACGACGTCCATCCCCTGGGCCCTCTTGATCTTGTCCGGATCGAGCTCGGGGAAGATGCTCTGCTCGGAGAAGCCGAGCCCGTAGTTCCCGCGTCCGTCGAACGACTTGAGCGGAACCCCGCGGAAGTCCCTGAGGCGGGGGAGCGCAATGCTCACCAGCCTGTCGAAGAACTCGTACATCATGGCGCCGCGGAGCGTCACCTTGCAGCCGACCTTTACCCCGGCGCGCAGCTTGAAGTTGGAGATGTTCTTCGACGACTGCCTCAGGGCGGGCTTCTGCCCCGAGATGAGGGCGAGATCCGCCGCCGCATCATCGAGGATCTTCGAGTCCTGGGTCGCTTCGCCCACCCCCATGTTGATGACGATCTTCTCCAGGCGCGGCGCCTGCAGCCTGTTCGTGTAGCCGAAGCGCTTCATCAGTTCGGGCACGATCTCCTTGTGATATCTGTCACGCAACCTCGACATGGCACACCTTTCGGTAAATCCCAAATCCCAAATCCCAAATCCCAACAGTTAACGTCTTATACCTCGCGACCACGGATACAGTTCCCTCGTCACAAGTCCCGCTATTTTGGGATTTGGGATTTGGGATTTGGGATTTCGTTATGCCTTCCCCACCACTTCTCCGCACTTCCTGCAGCACCGCGCCTTCGTCCCGTCGGCAAGGGCCTTGCTCCCCACCCGGACCCCGCGCTGGCACTTCGCGCAGTAGAGCATGACATTGGACATGTGGATCGACCGCTCCTTCTGCACGATGCCGCCCTTCGGGTTCTTCTGCGTCGGACGCATGTGCCGCTTCGAGAGGTTGAATCCCTCCACGATCGCCCGCCCCGTGGAGGGGAACACCCTGAGCACCGCGCCCGTCCTCCGGGCGAAGCGCTCCTTCCCCGCGACGGCGATGACCACATCGCCTTTCCGTATTCTCGTCTTCATCGCTCTAATCCCGCTCCGTTCCTGTGCCTGCGGGGCCGGTTCCCCGCGATCCCGCCGACCGCCCCTCAGATGACCTCCGGGGCGAGCGAGATGATCTTCATGAAGTTCTTGTCCCGCAGCTCCCGCGCGACCGGGCCGAATATCCTGGTGCCCTTCGGGTTGTTCTGCTGGTCGATGATCACCACGGCGTTCCTGTCGAACCTGAGGAGCGACCCGTCCTCGCGCCGTATCGGCTGCCTCGTCCGAACGACGACCCCTCGGACGACCTCGCCCTTCTTGATGATCCCGTCGGGGGCGGCCTCCTTGACCGAGGCGATGATCACGTCCCCGACGTGCGCGTAGCGCCTGCCGGTCCCCCCGAGGACCTTGACGCACGCGATCATGCGCGCGCCGGTGTTGTCGGCCACGTCACACCTTGTGCGGAGCTGTATCACGTCGCCGCTCCCCCGCGCTCATCCACGGCCGCGCCGGCCCCCGGTGAAACGCGGTCTCTCTCCTCGATCGCCGCCGCGGCGGCGGGAGCCGCTTCCTTCCTGCCGCGGATCGACTCCTCGATCTCGCGGACATCCTCCTCGGTCCCCGCCGGGCCCGAGACCCCCTTGCCCTTTTTGACGATCTCGACGAGGCGCCACCGCTTGAGCCGGCTCATCGGCCTGCACTCCTCGATGCGGACCACGTCGCCCGTGCCGGCCTCCTCGCCTTCGTCGTGGACGTAGCATCGCGTGTGCGCGCGCATCACCTTGTCGTATTTCGCGTGGCGCTGCACGCGCCCCACCTCCACGATCACGGTCTTCCCGCTCGCGTCCGAGACCACCGTCCCGACGCGCCTTTTTCTCTTGCCCCTGGCTGGGTTCGTCATGACGCCTGTTTCTCCTTCGCATCCGCCTCGCCCGTCGCGGGCTGCCCCTTCAGCACCGTGAGTGCCCGGGCGATATCCTTCCGCAGGGCGCCCCCCCGGCTATACTGCTCCATCTGCCCCGTCATGGCCTGCACATTGAGCTTGAACAGCTCCTCCCGCCATCCGGCGAGAAGATGCATGAGCTCGCCCGGCGCCTTTCCCCTCATTTCCTTCGCTTTCACCGTCGTTACCCCTCGTCGTGCGCGGTCACGCGCGCGTCGCGCCTACCGCATGGTGCTCCGCGAGACAAACCTGGTCCTGATCCCGAGTTTCGCCGCCGCGCGGCTCATCGCCTCCTGCGCCACGGCCGGGGTGATGCCGTCGATCTCGTACATGATCCGCCCCTTCCGCACCACGGCCACCCACGTCTCGGGCGCGCCCTTGCCCTTCCCCATCCGGGTTTCGGCCGGCTTCTTGGTGACCGGCTTGTCCGGGAATATGCGTATCCAGACCTTCCCCCGGCGCTTCAGGTGCCGCGTGACGGCGACGCGCGCGGCCTCGATCTGCGTCGTGGTCACCCAGGCGTTCTCGAGCGACTGAAGCCCGTATTCGCCGAATGCGACCGTGGTCCCCCGGGTCGCGTGACCCTTCATGATCCCGCGCTGCTGCTTCCTGAACTTAGTTTTTACGGGCTGGAGCACCATCCCCAACGACCTCCCTTCCCAGAACCTTTTCGCCCTTGTAGATCCATACCTTGACGCCGATCTGCCCGTAGGCCGTGCGCGACTCGGCAAACCCGTAGTCGATATCCGCGCGGAGCGTGTGCAGGGGGATCTTCCCCTCGCGGTACGCCTCCGACCTCGCGATCTCGGCGCCCCCGAGCCGGCCCGCGCAGCGGATTTTAACCCCCTGCGCCCCCGCGTCCATGGTGAGCGACACGGCGCGCTTCATGGCCCGGCGGAAGGAAACCCGCTTGAGGAGCTGACCCGCGACGTTCTCCGCGACGAGCTGGGCCTCGACCTCCGGCCTCTTGATCTCGGTCACGTCGAGCACGATCTCCCGCCCCGTCATCCCGACGAGCTCGTCCCGCAGCTTGTCGATCTCGGCCCCCTTGCGGCCGATGACGATGCCGGGCCGGGCGCTCCAGATATTGATCCTGACCCTCTTCCCGTACCGCTCAATGCAGACCCGGGCGATGCCCGCGAAGCCCAGGCGCTCCTTTATGAAGTCCCTGATCTTCACGTCCTCGCTGAGCATGGTCCCGAAGTCGCGCTTCGAGCCGTACCACTTCGAGCGCCACTCCTGATTGATCCCGAGCCGCAACCCGATCGGATTAACTTTCTGCCCCACGCATACCTCCCTGTCATTCCTCAGTGCGTTCCGCGCGGCGAGCCGCTCAGGCCTTCTTCGCCGCGCGCGTCTTTCCCTGCGCCTTCGCCTTCACGGGCTCGTTTTTCGTCTCCTGTTCCCGGAGCACGATGGTGATCCGGCTCGTCCGCTTCCGTATCTGCGTCGCGCGGCCCATGGCGCGCGGCATGTACCGCTTCAGCGTCGGCCCCTCGTCCACATAGGCGTCCTTCACCACCATCGCCACCGGCTTTTCCTTCCCGGCCGCGTTGGCCATCGCGGAGACCAGGATCTTCCGCACCGGCTGGACGCCCCGTTTGCGGCACATCGCGAGCGCGTTCATCGCGTCGTTCACACTGCGCCCGCGGATGAGATCGACCACAAGGCGCGCCTTCCGCGGCGCAATCCGCAAATAGTTGCCTACCGCCCTTGCCTCTTTCATCATCTATCCCCTATTGCTCGATAGCTCGATAGCTATTTAACGGCCGCCGACTTCTCGGTGTGCACGCCGTGCTTCCTGAAGGTCCGGGTGGGAGAGAACTCCCCGAGCTTGTGCCCGACCATGCTCTCGGTGACAAACACCGGGATGAACTTCTTCCCGTTGTGCACCGTGAAGGTGTGTCCCACGAAATCGGGCACGATGGTGCTCCTCCGCGCCCAGGTCTTGAGCGGCCTCCGCTCATCGCTGCGGTTCATCCGCTCGACCTTCTTGAGCAGTTTCTCGTCGACGAACGCACCCTTCCGTATCGATCTTGCCATTGTCTCTCCTCACGTGTTTCCCGGCGCGCGGCGCGCGTGTCAGGCCTATCAGCCCCCGCCCCGCCGGCGCTTTGTTACCCTCGGCTGGATGATGTGGCGCGTGGGCTTGCTCTTCGAACGGGTCTTGCCGCCCTTCGCCAGCACCCCGGTGGGCGAGCACGGATGCCTGCCGCCCGACGACCTTCCCTCTCCGCCGCCCATCGGGTGATCGACCGGGTTCTGGGCCACGCCGCGGACCTTCGGGCGGCGCCCCATCCACCGGCTCCGGCCCGCCTTGCCGAGGCTCAACGCCTCGTGCTCGGTGTTGCCGACCTGCCCGATGACCGCCATGCACCTGACGTGCACGAGCCGCACCTCGCCCGAGGGGAGCCTGACGTTCGCCTGGTCTCCCTTGCGCGACATGAGCTCCGCGGCGATGCCCGCCCCGCGGGCGAGGATCCCCCCGCCCCCCGGGACAAGCTCGACGCTGTGGATCTGGGTCCCCAGGGGGACCTGCGAGAGCGGCATCGCGTTGCCGACCCGCGCCTCGACGTTTTCGCCCGACACGACGCTGTCGCCGACGCCGAGGCCGATGGGGGCCAGGATGTACCGTTTCTCCCCGTCGGCGTAGTGGAGGAGCGCGAGGCGCGCCGTCCGGTTCGGGTCATACTCGATCGCCGCGACCCGCGCGGGGATGCCCGCCTTGTCGCGCTTGAAGTCGATGATCCGGAAGCGCCGCCGGTGCCCGCCGCCGATGTGGCGCACCATGATGCGCCCCATGAAGTTTCTGCCCGCCTTTTTCCGCACGGCGACGGTCAGGCTCCGCTCGGGGGTGCGCGTGGTGATCTCCTTGAAGTCATGCCCCGTGGTCCAGCGGCGGCTCGGGGTCGTCGGCTTGTAATTTTTGATTCCCATATTTCACTCCACCACGTTGATGATTCGCCACAGAGGTCACAGAGGAAACCGCTGATTTTTCTCGGTGCCCTCTGTGTCCCCTGTGGCACCACTATTGTTTATGTTGCGTACTCGATCTTGTCGCCCTTCCTGAGCGTCACGATCGCTTTTTTCCAGTCGGGGGTCTTGCCGATCTGCCAGCGGACCCTCTTCAGTTTCCCCCGCATGCTGATGGTGTTCACCTTCGTCACCTTCACCTTGAAGGCGACCTCCACGGCCTTCCTGATCTCGATCTTGTTCGCCCGGGTGTCCACCGCGAAGACGTACTTGCCGCCCTCGTCCATGTCCGCGCCGGCCTTTTCGGTGATCACCGGCCCCCTGATAATACCGTGTGTGTCCCTCATCTCAGAGTTGCTCCTGCAATAGCTCGAAATCGCTCTGTGCCATCACCACGCTGCCGTGCGCCATCAGCAGCCAGGCGCTCAGGGCGCCGCGGTGGGCCACGGAGGCCCCGGGGATGTTCCGGGTGACCCGCGCGACACCCGGGTCAGGGGCGCCCAGGACGATTAGCGGCTTCTTCACGGCCCCGATCTTCTTCAGCCAGCCCGCCATCTCCCTCGTCTTTCCGAGGGAGGCGACCGCGTCCACGACCACGACCTCGCCGCACCTCACCTTGTCCGCGAACGCCGCGGCAAGCGCCTTCCGCCTCAGGGCCTTCGGGATGACCCGCGCGAAGTCTCGCGGTTTGGGGCCGAACGTGACTCCGCCGCCGCGCCAGACCGGCGAGCGGCGATACCCCGCCCGCGCGCGCCCGGTCCCCTTCTGCCTCCACGGCTTCTTGCCGGATCCCGCCACCTCGCCCTTGGTGAGGGTCGAGGCGGTCCCCGAGCGCCGGTTCCGCCGATAGCCCGTGATCACATCGTGCAGAAGCTGCGGGTTCACGCGCGCCTTCAGAAGCTTCTCGGATATCGCGACCGTGCCGGCCTCGCGCCCGTTTCCATCCAGCACCCTGAGTGTCTCCATCGTTTCCACGCCTCTCCCGTCGGTCACCGCCGTCACAGCTTGATCTTGATGTCCACCCCGGCGGGCAGGTTGAGCTTCTTCAGCTCGTCGATCGTTTTGGCGGTCGGATCGAGGATGTCCAGCAGCCGCTTGTGGGTCCGTATCTCGAACTGCTCCCGCGACTTCTTGTCCACATGGGGCGAGCGCAGCACGGTGTACCGCTCGATCTCCGTGGGGAGCGGGATGGGTCCGCATATCTTCGCCCCGGTCCTCTTGGCCGTCTCGACGATCTCCTCGGAGGACTGGTCGAGCACCCTGTGGTCGTACGCCTTCAGCCGTATCCTGATTCTCTGCTTTGCCATTACTCCCTCACTTATCCGTTCACACCGCCCAACGGGTTCAAACCGCTTGAACCCTACTTTATGACCTCGGAGACCCTGCCCGCGCCGACCGTGCGGCCGCCCTCGCGC
>JBAXOY010000042.1:0-24357 GCA_037133055.1 Chlamydiota bacterium | reverse complement strand
CATCAGCACGCTGGTCATCGCGGCATGTGGCTGGCGAAAGCTGCACGAGATCAGCAAGAAGACCCCGGTGCCGACGGCCAGCGCGGACCAGATCGCCGCCATCCTCCCCAGCACCGGCAGTTCACCAAGCTTCACCGAGCCGATGCCCGCGAGCAGCAGCGCCCGCACCACGCCGTCCGCGCAGAGCCCCCGCATCTCATCGCGGGCGGCGCGCGCGAGCGCCCCGGTGCCCGATTGCAGGAGGGAGAGCAGGCCGCGGAAGAGCGCGCAGGCATCGTCCCCGCGCTCCTTCTTCACGAGCTCCCTGATCCGCAGCGACGCCCGGGCGGCAAGTGCCGGGGTGGCGGCGCTCCCGCGGAGGAGATCGGCGAGCACCCTGACCTCCCGCCTGTCCTCGTCTCCCGCGGAAAGGGACGACGTCAGCCCGGCGGTCGTGACCGCGGCGAGGGAGGCGAGGCGCGCGGCGATCCCGTCGGCGCTGCCGCCTTCCTCCGCGGGGAGCGCGGCCCGCGCCATGGGCCCGAGCGACTCCCTGAGCATCGCCTCCACCCTGCCGGCGTCGATGCCCCGCTCCGCGCAGTCCGTCTTCACGCGCGCGACCACCTCCCGGTACGCGTCCCCGTCGGGAATGAGGCGTCTCAGGAGCGAGGACGCGCGCTTTCCCTCGTTCGGATCGCGCTGGAACATCGTGATGATGAACCGGCCGACCTGCTCGATGGAGCACCTGAACACCTCGTCGTCGATCATCGGCGCGACCTGCCCCGCCGTCTCGAACTCCGCGGCGAGCGTCTCGAGCCGGGTCGGCTCGTCGAGCGCCGTCAGCGCGTCCGAGAGTTTTTCCCTGAGGAACGCATCATCGCACTTCCCCCCCTTCCGGAGCTCCGTGAGGAAGGCGCCGAGCATCTCGGAGATCTGCTCCCCCTGCACCTTGAGCTGCGGCGGCGGTGCCCCGGGCTCCCCCCCGGTCATCTCGCGGAGGAGCTCGCCCATGAACGTCGGATGCTCGGCGACCTCGGCGAGCAGCCCCCGTTCCTCGGCCCGCAGCTCGAACCCCTCGCGGGCGAGGGAGAGCATGTTTTTCAGCTGCCCCCTGATGAAGTTCAGGTCGTCCATGGTGAGCTTCCCCTCGTCGAGGACGATCTCGCCCGTCTGGCCCACGCGCTTCAGGTACACGTTCTCGATGACGCGGATCTTCTTGACGCCCGCGTCGCGGAGGACGGCGACGGGGCCTCCCTTCACGAGGAGGGCCCTGCTCTCCTGTGAGAGCATGTCCATGAGCTGGTAGAGCTCCTCGCCCTCGATCCCCTTGAGGAGCGTGAGCCTGCGGATAATGAGGCGCCGGAGGGTCTCGACGAGCTCGCGCGCGAAGGGGGATTCCCCGCCGAGGAGCGTGTCGCCGATGAAGAGCTTGTTCCCCGCAGTGGTGATCTCGAGGTACTCGCGGGTCTTGAAGAGGAGGTCGGCGGCGGCGCGCCAGTTGTTGAGGTTCTCGGCAAGCATGGCGTTGCCGCGCCCGTAGAGGACCCACGCCCTCCGGAGGGACACGGTGCGGTGAACGAAGTCCATCAGGCTGCCGTACAGCTTCTCGTCGATGGGCAGATGGCCTGCCGGCGTGTTCATAGGCGTCAATGGGGGTGCGGGCCTACTTCGTCTTCTCCAGCTTGTACACGATCTCGCCCTCCCGCGCCCAGCCGAAATTGTCGCGGGCGTATTTTTCCAGATAGGTGGGATCGTTCTCCTCGAGCATCCGGCGCTCCTTTTGCAGCTTCTGGTGAAGCCCCTGCTCGGAGGAGATATCCCGGCTCAGTTCCGTGACGCGGGCGCGGAACACGCCCTTTTTCGCGAGGAGGGGCATGAGGAAGAAGTAGAAGCCGAGCCCCAGTGCGAGGAGCAGCCCCGCGATGTACGCGGGCGCCTGCGAGCCCCGCGCGCCGTTCTCCTTCACAGGCCGACCCCATACACGGCCCCCGCGCCCAGGGTCCGCTCGATGCGCAGGAGCTGGTTGTATTTCGCCACCCGGTCGCTGCGGCAGAGGGAGCCGGTCTTTATCTGGCCGGCGTTGACCGCGACGGCGAGGTCGGCGATGGTCGTGTCCTCGGTCTCACCCGAGCGGTGGCTGATGACCGTGGTGTAGCCGGCGCGGTGCGCGGCGCCGATCGCGTCGAGGGTTTCGCTGAGGGTCCCGATCTGGTTCAGCTTGATGAGGATCGAGTTCGCCACGCCCTTCTCGATGCCCCGCGCGAGGCGCTCCGGGTTCGTGACAAAGATGTCGTCGCCGACGATCTGGATTTTTGTGCCCAGCCGGGCGGTGAGCTTCTGCCAGCCGTCCCAGTCGTCCTCGGCGAGGCCGTCCTCGATCGAGCGGATCGGGTAGCGCGAGACCCAGTCCTCGTAGTAGTCGATCATCTCCCCGGACGTGAGCTCGCGGCGCTCCGAGGAGAGCCGGTATTTCCCGTCGCGGTAGAAGGTGCTCGCCGCGGGGTCGAGGGCGATGAAGACGTCGCGCCCCGGCTTGTAGCCGGCCTGGGCGATCGCGGCCATGATGGCCTTCAGCGCCTCCTCGTTGTTCGGGAGGTTGGGGGCGAATCCCCCCTCGTCGCCCACCGACGTTGCGAGTCCGCGCCCCTTCAGGATGCCCTTCAGGGCATGGAAGACCTCGGCGCCCATCCTCAGGCCCTCCGAAAACCTTTCCGCCCCGAGGGGCATGATCATGAACTCCTGGAGGTCGAGGCTGTTGTCGGCGTGCTGGCCGCCGTTCATGATGTTCATCATCGGGACCGGGAGCACGCGTGCGCCCACGCCGCCGAGGTAGCGGAAGAGCGGCATCCCGTAGTGGTCCGCGGACGCCTTCGCGGCGGCGAGGGAGACGCCGAGGATCGCGTTCGCCCCGAGCCGGCTCTTGTTGGGGGTGCCGTCGAGGGCGATCAGGGCACTGTCGATCCCCTCCTGGTCGGTCGCGTCCATCCCGGAGAGCTCGGGCGCGATGATCTCGTTCACGTTCTTTACCGCGTCGGTCACGCCCTTCCCGCCGTAGCACGCCTTGTTCCCGTCCCGGAGCTCGAGCGCCTCGTGCTCGCCGGTGGACGCGCCGGAGGGCACCGCCGCCCTCCCCGTCGCGCCGCTCTCGAGAGACATCTCGACCTCGATCGTCGGGTTGCCGCGGGAGTCCAGTATCTGGAGCGCCCTGACGCGTGTGATGGATGTCATTTATAATTCCTTTCCGTTGATCTCAGATTTGAGATCTCAGATTGACCTGATGGTGGGCCGATGCCGTCACACCGGATTCGCAAGTATACCCGTTCCCGACGCGCCGGGCAAGGGCCAACCCACCGGGCTTACTTCAGTCTGCCCTACAACTCATTTGGTATACTGATCCCGGAACGGGAGGACCGCGGTGGAAGAGATCGTCATCGACGGGTGCAACCTCGCCTACAAGGCGTTCGGCGGGGCGGGAGACGGGGAGCGGGAGGCGCTGACGCGGGCGCTGGCGGCTCACTACGGCCGGAAGCAGATCCTCATCACGCTCGTCTGGGACAGCAGCGCGGGCGGGGACATGCAGCAGATCCTGCCCAACCTCAAGGTCCGCTACGCACCCTCTGCCGACGAGCATATCATCAGGCTCGTCAGGGAATCCCCGCGCCCGCGGTCCATCACCGTCGTCACCGACGACCGCCCGGTCGGAGACAGCGCGCGGTCCCTGGGGGCGAGACTGATCCGCTCGAGCGAATTCGCGGGGCTCTGCCCCGGGCTCCAGGCGAGGACGCGCTCCCCCTCCCCCGCTCCCGAGGTCAAGCCGTCATCCGAGAACGAGGCGGAAAAGCGGCGGTACCTCGACCTCTGGGAGCGCCCCGGCTGAGCAGCGCCTTCAGCGCACCGTGAGCCCTGTCGTGTCGAGGGCAAGGGCCGCCGCGGGCGACGGCGGCGTGCCCGCCGGCATGAGCCCCGCGTAGACGGTCCACGCTCCCGTTTCGGCGGCGGGGGGGACCACCATGTCGAGAACCCGCGCCTTGAACTCCTTCGCGAGTTCCGGCACGGCGGACGCATATGGCTTCACGCCCGCGGGGAGCCCTTTCTCCGTCACCGAGTAGGCGATGCCGCCGGGGCCGGAAAACACGATGTACGCGTCGAAGCGCGCCGTCTCCGGCTGCGCCGTCACCGTGAGGGCGAGGCGCGAACCCGCAGAGAGAGTTTTTGCGCTCACCACGGCGTTCACAAGGGGCGGGAGAGAAGAGATGCGGTAGATGTCGGGTGTCGCCGCCCCCGGGAGCGGCAGGTAGTCCGTCGCGAGCCGGCAGTCGCTCCTCACCCCCGCGGAGAACGGCTCCGGGCCGTCGAAGATCGAAATCACCCTGAACCCCTCGCCGTCCCCGCCGGGGAGCGAGACGAATTCCGCCGACGCTCCGCCCGGCGAGACCCTGACGATCTTCCCGTGGTTCGCGTCTGAGACGAACAGGTCGCCCGAGCCGTGCCACGCCAGGCCGTAGCCGCCATCGAGGCCGTCCTTGACGACCTCCGCATCCGACCGCCCCAGGACCGTGCCGCCTTCCATCGCCTCGGCGAGTTTCGCCGCATCGAATTTGAGCAGCGTGAAATCTCCCGCCTGCACCGGGTAGTGCGCCTTCCCCGCGACGCAGTAGAGGCTCCCCTCATCGTCTGCGGCGAGCGGGCCCGAGTAGGTCGAAGATACCGATGCGACTTTCTTCAGCTGCCCCGAGGCGATCTCGAGAAACAGGATATCGTTCGTCATACCCCACGCCGGATTGGCGCTCACGTAGCACGAGGAGTCGTCGATAAACGCAAGGTCGAACGCCCCGTCGAACGTCCCTCCCCGTGGTACGATCTCCCGCGCAGAATAATCATCGAGATCCATGGCGAAGAGCCTGTAGTTCGAGCTCTCACAGAAGACCACGGTCGCGCCATCCGGGCTTACCTTCACGAAGCCCGCCCATTCCGGCAGGCCGAAATCGTACACCTTCTCCACGGCCGCCGGGAGGCCGTCTCCGTTCGCGTCGACGATCCCGATCCACGAGTTCCCGGCAAACAGTGGATCCGCGTACATCCCGATCAGGTCCCCGTTGGGAAGATAGTCGAACCCCCCCATGAAGTTCTGGCCGAGCGCCGACGCCGTGAATCCCTCCGACACCGTGACCGCGGCCGCCCCCACGGTGCATGCGCACGCCAGCGCCGCCGTGATGCAAGTGAAGAATCTCATCTCTTTCTCCTCTTTGTGCTCCCCGCGGCACAAAAAAACCGACTCTTCTGGAAAGAAGAACCGGCCGTGGCACACCCAAGGCCTTCTCCCACCCCGAAGAAGTCATCCCCTGAGGTCTCCTGGCTCGTGGCACCGTCAGACGCGCCTGCCTTCCCGGTGCGGCAACCGTCGAGCGTTCACGCGCTCTTCGATCCACCGCGCCAGTGACCGGCGCTTCCCAGCTTCACCACTTACAGTTGCGGGGGCAGCAGCGGCTTCTCACCGTTTTCCCTCACCTGCTTCAAAGATCCGTCGGGCATTGTACCATGCGGGCGGGCGCACGCAATAACTTTAAAGAACAGCCTTCACCACGGAGAACACGGAGCGCGCGGAGGAAGGGGGCGGAAGAACCACGGGAACGCGGCACCCCCGCCGTGGAATTCTGTTGCGCCCGGTTTCGGACGTGGTATAAAGAAGCCGTCGCGGGGCGCGGACATTCCCGCATTCCCCGACGAAAGGAAACCGTCATCCATGAAGACGCGTCCTCTCCTCGCGCTGCTGACCATCGCCCTCGGGGGCTCCCTCCTCCACGCGGAGCCCGTGACCGAAAAACCGTTTCGGATCGTGACCGCCTCGTATCCCGTCTATCTCATGGCGCTGAATGTCGCCTGGAACATCCCGGGCGTCGAGGTGTCGTGCCTCAGGCCCGCCGCCTCCGAGGAGCGCAGCGATATGGCCTCGCCCGGGGCATGCGCCGCGCTCGACCGGGCGGACGTGCTCGTCGCGCACGGCGCCGGCATAGAGCTTTCCCTCGACGAGACCGCAATCCGCTACCCGAAACTCCCGATCGTCGAAACCGCCGAGGGGATCGCCCGCCCCGGCGAGGAGGATGCGCGCCTGCCGTGGATCTGGATGAGCGTCTCCGACACGATCATGGAAGTGGGGAATCTGGGCAGGGCGCTTCGAAAGATCGACCCCGCGCGCCGGGAGCGGTACGCGTTGAACGCCGAGCGGTGCGTGGCCCGTCTGGAGGCGCTCCGGGACAGGATGAAGGGCTCCTTCGACCCGTACCGGGGAGTGAAGGCCGCGGCGCTCGACGGGGCGTCGACTCGCTTCGCGCGCGAGGCGGGGCTCGATGCGGTCACGGCGGCCTCGCCGGAGGAGGCGGTCGCCGTGGTGAAGGAGACGGACGCGCAGGTGGTGCTCGTGAGCCCCCGCGTCCCAGCCGAGGCGGCGCGCCTGATCGCGCGCGAGACGCGCAGGCCCGTCTGCGTCATAGACCCGGTCGCGGGCGGCCCCGACCGCCCCGGCGCCTACCTCGCGATCATGGTGGAGAACCTCAAGTCGCTCCGGGCGGCGCTCCGCGTAGCCTCCGGGGTCAGACCTTAACTATACACTGGCTCATCACCCGCACCCGGGCCTGTCTCAAGTTCTATCCCAGTGTATAGTTAAGGTCTGACCCCGCTTTTTCGCATGAGCGCCGCGGCGCCCCACGCGACGCCGAAGGTTACCAGCGTCCCGACCGCTCCCGCGATCCGCGTCGCGTGCCCCTCGTTCTTTACGCCCGGCCACGCGTAATCGGGGACCGGCGCTCTGAGCGCGGGCTTCCCCTCTCCCTTCGCGAGGAACCCCTTCCGCTCCGCGACCTTCTCAAGCCCGTCGGGCCACGGCGAGGCGAACGGCGAGAGGGCCAGCGCGAGGAGCAGCGCCGCTCCGAGCCCGATGATGCTATCCCGCACCTTCATCACGCGCACGCTCCTTTGGATGGAACGAGATCCGGCCTCATCTTCATGACGCACGACACGACGAGGCACGTGATCACCGCCTCGCCGACCCCGATGAGCGCGTGCACGACAGCCATCGCGGGGAGCGCCGTGCGGAGGGGCACGGTCCCCGAGAGGGCGAGCTCGACCGCACAGGCGGTACTCGCCAACATCACCGAGCACCACGACGCGACCGCCACCGCGGCAAGCGTCTTCCCCCCGCTCACTCCCTTCACCGCGGTGTAGATCCCGTAGCCGCACACGGACCCGAAAAACGACATGTTCACGATGTTCGCCCCGAGCGCGGTCAACCCGCCGTCCTGGAAGAGGAGGCACTGGACCGCGAGGACGATCGCGATCACCAGCGCCCCCGCCCACGGCCCGAGGAGCACCGCCGCGAGCACGCCCCCGAGGAGGTGCCCCGAGGTCCCCCCCGCCACGGGGAAGTTCAGCATCTGCGCGGCGAAGATGAACGCCGCCATCACGCCCATGAGCGGCACCGCCCGGTCGGAGAGCGACCGCTGCACCGCCTTCACGCACCCCGCGATCCCGGCGGACGCCGCCATCCAGAGCGGCGCCCAAACGCCCACCGCCAGGAAGCCATCCGGCAGGTGCATTTTTCTCCCCTCTCAGAACTCCATCGTCAGCTTGAGCCCGCCCCACGGAATGATGTCCTCGAAGACATCATTTTCCTCGCTGTAGGTCGCGTGGGTCAGGCTCTTCGTGAAGTGGATCGCCCCGCTCACCACGAAATGCTTCATCACCGGGATCCCCAGCTCGATCCCCCAATCGATATGCGTGAGCGTCGTCCCCTCCTGGTATTTGTGCGAGTCCATCCCCATCGCCATGGAAGGGGTGAAGACAAAGAGGCGCTCTCCGTGCGGGGCGATGTCGATGTCGTGGGAGATCGACCACTCGTAGTACGTCCCCGTATAGACGCTGAAATCGTGGTTCCAGGCGAACGTCGGCTTCAGCGGGATGTCGATGCTGAACTCACTCCCGATCTCGTTGTAGTTCTCCGCGCCGTCGACGTAGACATACGTCCAGTACGGTTCCAGGGAGAACTTCTTCCACGAGAGCGGCGCGTAGACGGTGAAATCCCGCTCCAGCGTGCTGGGGTGGACCTCCTGATAGGTCGTGTCGATCTGAAAATAGGAAACCCCCACCCCGGCGCTCGCGCTGCCGAACTCATGCGTATACTCGGCATAGTAGGTCTGCATGATCTGCACACCGTTCTTCGCCCAGTTCCCCCCCTCGTTAAGCCAGTTGCTGAGGAATTGGCTTTCCACGCCGAATTTGAGCGGCAGGAGCGCGTCGAGTTTGTCGAGGGCCCCGTCCGCCTTTGCGAGCGGGGGAACACGGTTCAGGATAAAGAGCGGCTTCTCGCCCTCCGGGACCTCCGCCTTCCCGATCTCCACCTCCGCCTCCTCGGCCCTCGGCTCCGTGTCGTCGATCTGCTGCGCCGCGCAGATCATGGGCGCGGCCACAACGGCGCACAGCGCAACCG
The DNA here is from genome assembly GCA_037133055.1 of Chlamydiota bacterium. Lineage (GTDB taxonomy): Bacteria > Auribacterota > Tritonobacteria > UBA1439 > UBA1439 > UBA1439. The sequence continues at coordinate 15,896 of JBAXOY010000042.1, read as the reverse complement.
CGACCACACGATGCAGGCCCATGCGTTCCTCCCCGGCGATGCCACGCGATGGTAGTGGCACGATATTCACAATAGTAACACTTCTCTCCCGCGCGTCAACCACGATTTTCGCGTGGGCGGGCGGCCTACCCGCGCGCGCCGCCGCCCTTGAAGACGAAATGGCCGATCTCGACGCCGAGCTCGCGGGCGATCACCTGGCACTTCGCCCGCAGGAGAAAGTAGACCTTCGCCCCGCCCTCGGCGCTGAGCGACTCGTAGTTTCCCTGCCCCTTCGCCAGCACAAGATCCGCGCCCGCGAAGGCGCGGCAGAACTTCCTCGACGAGCGATTCAGGATGACCCCGGGGGCGGCGTGGCCCGTGGACACCACCCTGGCGACCTCCCCCATCTTCACCCGCTCGGCGTCCCTCTGCGTGACATCGTTGATGACCGGGCCCCCGCGCACGGCGAACAGTTTCTTCAACGCGGGGTACTGGGCGCCGATGGTCTCGAGCAGGAGCTTGTCGAAGACGATCTCGCCGGCGTTGTCGCCGATGTAGAGGAGCATCGACGCCCGCGCGAGCGCCTCCTTGAACGCGGCACTCTCGTCGAGGTGGAGGCCCTTCTCGAGGACGTTCCGCAGCGACTCCTTCAGGTCGAACCTCACCCCCACCCCGAAATCGACCACGTTCGCGGCGACCGCGAGCTTCAGGGCGGTGTCGAGCGGGGACTTAGACCGGGCGATCACCTCGCGCGCCCATCCGGCGCACTCGAGCGCCATTCCGTCGCTGCGCTCCTTCGTCTGGAGATACGGGTCGGGGCAGCGGGTGACCTTGCCCATGGCGCGGTAGACGTAATAGGCGATCATCGGCGGGGGAAGGCGAAAATCGGTCTTGGAGAGCACGCGCAGGATGCGTCTCAGCACACGGGCGTGCATCGCCTCGCTGTCGCTGACAAGCCGCGCGACCTCGAGGGCCTGCCTGAGCAGGCAGGGCTGGCATTCGAGCTTCCCCTTCATCGCGATCCCCCCCCCGCGGCGGCTATTCCTCCGCGAGCCCGCACGCCCCGCCGCAGCTCTGCGACTCGCACGAGTCCCCGCGCCCGCATGAGGAGGGGTCGCACGGCGTCGCCGCGGACGAACCGCCGCGCACCACGCGGCCGGCGGACGGAATCTTTTTCAAGGCGGCGCTGCCGCAGGAGGCACAGCGCCTGGCGGGCGCTCCCCTCCCCACCCCCTCGAGGAACTCGCTCACCGCGCCGCACTTCGCGCATCGATATTCGTAGATCGGCATGGCCGTGCACTCCTGTTCGAGCCGTAGTATAGTACATGGCGGCGGTCAGTCTCGATACATTTTCACGTCCCTTGAGCCCGCGGCAGGCATGCAGTATACTCGTGCGGTACAACGGCCGGCGGGAGGGACGAGGTATGGACTATCGCGCACTGGGGTCGAGCGGGATCGAGGTCTCCGCGGTCGGCTTCGGCACGTGGGTGATGGGGGGCGAGCACTGGGGAAAGGCCGACGACACCCAGTCGATCGCGGCCATCCACGCGGCGCTCGACGCGGGGGTGAACCTGATCGACACCGCCCCCGCCTACGGCAGGGGGCACGCGGAGGAGGTCGTCGGGAAGGCGATACGCGGCAGGCGCGACAGGGTGATCATCGCCACGAAGTGCGGCCTTCATGCGGCGGGGAGGACGTTCTTGTTCAACCTGAAGCCCGCGGAGATCAGGAAGGAACTCGAGGAATCGCTCCGGAGGCTCGGCGTGGACACGATCGACCTCTACCAGTGCCACTGGCCCGATCCGGAAACGCCGATCGAGGAGACCATGCGGGAGATGGTCGCGATGCGCGAGGAGGGGAAGATCCGCGCCATCGGCGTCTCGAACTTCGAGCCGCCCCTCCTCGCGCGGGCGCTCGCCGCCGGCCCGGTCGCGAGCCTCCAGCCGCAGTATTCCCTCCTCCAGCGGAAGATCGAGGCGGAGACCCTGCCCCTCTGCCGCGCCCGGAACCTCGGCGTCATCTCCTACGGCACCCTCGGGAGCGGCATCCTCACCGGCAAGTACACCGACCCGCCCTGCTTCAACAAGACCGACTGCCGCAGCTTCTTCTACATGTTCTACCGGGAGCCGCACTGGAGCCGGACGCAGAAACTCCTCGGGGAGATGCGCGAAATCGCGGACCGGCGCGGCAGGCCCCTCGCTCAGGTCGCCATCAACTGGGTGCGGCAGCAGGAGGGGATCACCGCGGCGCTCGTCGGGGGCAGGACGGCGGAGCAGGCGGTCATGAACGCGGGGGCGATCGAGTGGGAGCTCTCGCCCGAGGAGCTCGCGGCGATCACCGCCGCGTGCGACCGCATCCTCGCGGCGCGGTAAGGCGCCTCCTGATCTCGGATTTGAAATCTCGGATCTCGGAACATCGATCCAGAATCCGGGATTTCAAATCCGAGCCTTCCGGCCGCCCGTCACCCCCGCGCCCGCAGGCTCACCGGCACCCTGAGCCCGTTCCGCTCCATGAGCTCCCTGTCCCCGAGCAGCGCCGCCGCGGGCCCGTCGGCGGCGACCCTTCCCCCGCTGAGGACCACCGCCCTCCCGCAGACATCGAGGACCATCTCCAGATCGTGCGTCGCGATGAGCTTCGTCCCCGGGAGCGCCGCGAGGGCGCGGATTAACCCCTCGCGCCCCGCCGGGTCGAGGGTGCTGGTCGGCTCGTCGAGGGCGATGATCTCCGGGCCGCAGGAGAGCACCGTCGCGAGCGCGACCCGCTTCTTCTCGCCGAAGCTCAGGTGGTGCGCGCTCCTCGCCTCGAACCCCGCCATGCCGACGAGGACGAGCGCCCTTTTCACCCGGGCGTCCACCTCGTGGAGCGGGGTGCGCAGGTTCAACGGGCCGAACGCCACGTCGTCGTACACCGTCGGCGTGAAGAGCTGGTCCTCGGGGTCCTGGAAAACAAGCCCCACCGCCCGCCTCACCTCCCGGAGGTTGTTCCCGTCCACCTCGATCCCCGCGACGCGCACCGTGCCCGTCCCCCTGAGGAGTCCGTTCAGGTGAAGGAGGAGCGTGCTTTTCCCCGCGCCGTTCGCGCCGACGATGCCGACCGTCTCCCCCCGCGCGACGTCGAGCGACACGTCGCGGAGCGCCGGGATTCCGTCGGGATAGGTGAAACTCAACCGCCGTATCACGATCGCGGGCTCGGCGCTCACCGGATGCCTCCCGCGAATCTCCCCGCCGCGAAGCACGCGACCGCCGCGGCGAGGCAGGCCAGGTCGCGCGGGGCGAGGGCGAGCGGCCGCCGCGGGATGACCGTCCCGTCGAACCCGCGCGCGCACATGGCGAGATAGACCCGCTCCGCCCGCTCGTAGGAGCGCACGAAGAGCACCCCCACCATCGACGAGAGCGCCGCGAGATCCCGCCATGGCCGCCGCTCCGGCCCCCGCGCCTCCTTCGCCCGCGCCATCCGCATCAGGTCGTCGGTGATGAGAAACGCGTACCGGTACATAAACGAGAGGATCATGGCGACGAGGCGCGGGCATCCCATCGACTCCGCCCCCCCGAGCAGGCGGTCGAACCGCGTCGTGCTCGTGAGGATCACCAGGCAGACGATCGAGAGGAGGGATTTCACGACGACGCCCAGGAAAAGGGCGAGACCCTCGCGACTCGGGTGGAACCACGGCGCGCCCGGGGCGTGCGCGCCGGCCGCCATGAACGGGATGAAGCCGGCGATCAGGATGACGAACGGGGCCGCCGCCATCAACCGCGCGCACACGAACCGCAGGGGGAGGCGGGAAACGGCGAGCAGGCCCCCCGCGAGGAGGGCATAGGCGGCGAAGCTCGGCCAGGCCGCGTTCGGCGTGGTGACGATAAGCACCACCGCGACGAGCGCCGCGATGAGCTTCACGCGCGGATCGACCCGCTGAAGCGGGCCGTCACAGTCCGCGTACCGGTCGATGAATGAATGCCTGATGGCGATCCCCCTCTCCCCGCGCCGCGGGTTAGTGTTACTATTTATAGCATAGTAACACATCCCGGCCTTTGGGTGAAGAGCGAGAAGGGCGATTGGGGTCAAATCTTTAAACTTGAATCTTCCTGGATAAATCACAGCGCGGTGGACAAAGATTCAAGTTTAAAGATTTGACCCCAATCCACAGAGGCTCGCGATCAGCGGCCCGAACGCGATGCGGGACCAGCCCTCGACCGCGGCGTCGCTGCGGGCGAGCCTATCCCTCCACTCCCCGGCCGGGATCATCTTCGCCTCGGCGATCTCGCGCGTCGCCGACGCGACCGAGCGCGCGTCCGTGTCGAGCCGGTAGAGGAGGCCGAAATGCACCGCGCCGACCATGTCCACGTCGTCGTTGATGTACCCGAGGATCCGCGGCTCGCCCGCGCGGGGGCACACGATCTCCTCCCCGAGCTCGCGGAGCATGCTCGTCCTGATCGGGTTCGCGCCGTCGAGGTCCACCGGGTCGATGTGCCCGCCGACCCCCATGGACCACTTCCCGCGAAGACGCTTCTCCGCGTAATCCCCCTCGCGCTCGGCCCTGCGGTAGGCGAGGACCAGCCTCTCCCGCGGGTTCACGATGATGCAGTAGGCGATCGGCTGCTTGAGGGCGGGGTTCTCCTCCGCCTCCGCGCGGGGCGCGTAGCGGTAGCCCTTCAGGATCAGCGACTCGTAGTCGTACGCCGCCGCCGGGGAGAAGCCCTGGAACGGCCTCTCCCCCAGGAGCGCCTCGCGCCCGACCACCATGATGGTTCTCACGCCGGATCCTTTCATGCGGTCTCACATACTTCGAACGAAAGGGCGCCCCTTCATCGCCGCAGCGCTCCGCCCAGCGCGATCCCCGCCGTCATCAGGAGCCCGAAGACGAGGTGGAGCACCGCGGTCCCCCGCACCGCCGGCGCGAGCCGCTCGTCGTTCTCACCTGGGAACGCCCGGAACCGCGCGCACAGGCGGTGCGCCATCGGCAGGCTCAGCAGGGCGAGGAGCGCCGCGCGCGGCACAATCCCCCACGCGACGAGCCCCGCGAGGGAGGCATAGGCCGCGAGCATGAGCAGATAATAGAAGACCCGCGCGCCCCGCGCGCCGAGGAGCACCGAGAGGGTCCTGACGCCGCTCGCCCGGTCGCCGGCGATGTCGCGCGTGTCGTTCGCCTGGAGAATCGCCGCAACGAGGAACGCGACGGGGAGACCCACCGCGCACGCCCGCGCGTTCAACACGGCCCCCTGGGTCACGCAGCCGCCCAGGACCATCCCCACGCCCATCGTCAGGAAGACGAGCGGCTCGCCGAGCGCATGGTACTTCAGGCCGTACGGCGTCGCGGTGTAGAATATCGCCCCGAGGAATCCCGCCGCGCCGATCGCGAGGACCGGGATGCCGTACAGGCAGACAAAGTAGAACCCGACAAGCGACCCGGCGGCGAGGCACGCCCACGCGCCGAGCGCGATCTGCCGCGGCGTCATGAGCCCCCTGACGAGGAGGCCGCTCCCTCCGAACGCCTCGTCCCGGTCGACGCCGTAGCGGTAGTCGTAATAGTCGTTCAGGAGATTGCAGCCGGTGTGGTAGAGCATGCCGGCGCACAGGGCGAGGAGGAAATGGCCGGGGAGAAACACGCCGCGCGCGTACCAGGCATAGACGCTCCCGAGGAGCACGGGCACGATGCTCGCCGGGTAGGCGTAGGCCCTCACCGCGACGCCCCAGAGCGTCGCGCGCCGCCGGAACGTCACCCGCTTCGCTCCCCGCTCGCGCATGCGCCGTTCCTTCACTCCAGGCGACCTTGCGCCGCCCGGGCAACCAACCATCTCCCTCCCCGCGACCCTGCATCGCGGGAGGGAAAATTCGCTATTTCCTGAGCAGCTCGAGCAGGATGCCCTGGAAGCCCGCGTACGCCTCCTTCAACTCATCCAGGCCGATCGACTCGTTCACGGTGTGCGCGTCCTTCTCCGATCCGGGCCCGTAGCCGATGACCTCGATCGCACGGTCCGGGAAGAGCTCGCGGTACCGCACCACCCCGCTCCCGTCCGTGCAGAAGCCATACGAACCGAGCCTCGGCTTCTTCCCCGTCCCCTTCTCGAAGCCCGCCATCGCCCTGAGGGCGAGGTTCCCCTTGCGCGCGGTCTTCCATGCGGGGGCGAACTTCTTCTCGACGATCGGCTCCCCGGTCCACGTCACCGCCCTCTCGGAGGAATACTGGATCGAGGGAACCCTGAACTGCGGGTAGCGCTTCCGGCCGTTCTGGACGACCCGGTCGATGTTCTCCCTGACGAGGAGGATGATGCTCTCCTCGGTGTCGCCGGCGAGGGTCCGTATGTCGTAGGTGAGCTCGACCCTGTTCGGGACGGTGGAGTTCCCGCCCCGCCCGTCGATGCCGCCCCCGCCGCCCACCGGGATCTTGATGTCCGTGGGGACGATGTTCCTCTTGCCGAGGACCTCGTCCCCTTCCGACCGGTACCAGACGTGGAAGGCGTCGATGATGTAGGCCACCTGCTCGATCGCGTTGATCACCTTGCGGCCCGTGGAGGCGTGCTGCGGCTCCCCGAAGGCCGTGAAGACGATCTCGGCGCGCCCGCGCTGCCCGATGTTGATCCGCCCCTCGGTCGCTTCGCCGACGATGACATAGTCGGGCCGGATCTGCTTCAGCGCCTCGAGGAAGCAGACCCCCTCGAAAAGCTCCTCCACGACGGTGCCGACCACATAGATCTTTCCGCTGAACGGCCCCTGGAGGCCCGCGAGGCTCGCGGCGGCATGGAGCATCACGCCGAACGACGCCTTCATGTCCGACGCGCCCCGCCCGTAGAGCCGCCCGTTCATGATGGACCCCGTGAAGGCGCGCGTCTGAGGGTCCCACTCCGCCGGGTTCGCGCTCACGGTGTCGAGGTGCCCGGTGAGGACGATCTTCGGCCCCTCCCCCGACCCGACCGCTATTTCGGTGACCAGGTTGCCCATCCGGTCCGAGCACGCCCCGGTGAAGCCGAGGCGGCTCGCGGTGCGGATCAGGTGCTTGACCAGCTTCTCCTCCTGTCCGGAGACCGTCTGCATCTCGATGAGGCCCTGGATGCAGGAGACGATCTCCTCAAAGGGGATCTGATTCAGCGTGACCCCCGGTTCGTTGATGACCATGGCTGTTCTCCCTGCTTCGTTCGCGGCCCGCATGGGCCCCCTCCCACTCTTCTTCCGGGGAAAGAGGACACCGCGCCCGCGGGCATTCGCGGCCTGCGGGAGCGGAATCGGGGGGGCGGGCCGGAGAGTATCGTGCCCGGAAATGCGGGCTCTCTTACCGCGCGCGGGCCTTTATCCTCGCGGCGCGCACGCGCTCGCGGGCCGCGTGCTCCTTCGCCCGCGCCTCGTCCCGTACGCGCCGCGCCGCCTCGGCGAGCTGCGCCTTCAGGGCGCGCCGGAACTCCTTGACCGCTTCCTTCCCGCCCGGGCGGCTGCCCCGGAACCCCGTGATGTTCGCCTCGGCGACTCCCTCGGGGTCGAGGCCGTAACATTCGATCTCGCTATGGATGGAATAGAGCGGCGTGAAGTCAAGGCTCTCGATCGTCTCGCGCGGCACGAACGGCAAGAGCCTCGCCACCGCGCTTTTGATGCCGTCCCTGCCGGGGGCGTGATATCCCTCTTTTTTCCTGATCATGGTCGTCTCCCTCTTCTGGGCGTTCTTCGTGCGCAGTCCGGAGGGGGCATACAATAGTAAATCCGCGGGGGGGTGTACACCATAATCACGCGAATCACGCGGCTGCCGGGAACACGGCGGCGGCAGGGCCTCGGCGACAGACGGTGTCGGGGGGGAATTGCCCCCCCCGGCCATGTGCCGGGGGAGGGATACATCATGACTGTCTCTCCCCGGCACCCTCCCCCTCTCCCCTCAGATGCCGTCCCGTATGGCTCGCCGCGCACCGCATGATCTCCTCCGGCGTCCCCTCGCACACGATCTCCCCCCCCCTGGCGCCCCCCTCGGGCCCGAGGTCGATGATCCAGTCGGCGCGCCGGATGACATCCAGGTTGTGCTCGATCACGATCACCGTGTTGTCATTCTCGACCAGCCTTCCGACGACCTCCATCAGCTTCTCGATGTCGGCCATGTGGAGGCCCGTGGTGGGCTCGTCCATCACATAGACATTCCCCTTCTTGTGCAGCTCCGACGCCAGCTTGATCCTCTGCGCCTCGCCTCCCGACAGCGTGCTCAGCGGCTGTCCGATCTCCAGGTAGTCCAGCCCCACGTCGCACAGGATCCGCAGCCTCCTTCCGATCTCGCGGTCGTCGAAGAACCCCTGCGCCTCGGCGACCGTCATGCTCAGGACTTCATGGATGCTCTTCCCCTTGTACCGCAGGGCGAGCACCTCGTCCGTGTATCGCTTCCCGCCGCACTCGTCGCAGGTGATCTTGACCTCGTCGAGGAAGCTCATCTCCACGCTGATCGTGCCGAGCCCCTTGCACTCGGGGCACGCCCCCCGCGAGTTGAAGCTGAAGAGCGAAGGGTCCGCCGCCGTGGCGCGCGCGAACTCCTTCCTGATCAGGCCGAAGAAGCCGATGTACGTCGCGGGGTTCGACCGCGACGATCTTCCCACCGGCGACTGGTCGATGCAGATCGCGTCCCGGTTTTTCTCGAGGAATACGCCGTGGATCAGGCTGCTCTTCCCGGACCCCGCCACGCCGGTCACGCAGGTGAGCACACCCCTCGGGATCCGCGTCGTGACATTTTTCAGGTTGTGCAGCGCCGCGTCCCGGATCTCGATCGATCGGGTCCATCCCTTCCGGGGACCGCCGCCCGCTGTGTTCCTGTTCAGGTATTCCCCGGTGATCCCCTCCGACCGCAGAAGCCCCTCGACCGTCCCGGCGTACACCACCTCCCCCCCGCGGCTCCCGGCGGACGGCCCGATGTCGACCGCGTAGTCGGCGCACCGTATCACGGCCGGGTCGTGCTCGACCACCAGGACGCTGTTTCCCTTGTCCCGAAGCCGCTTCAGCATCCCGATCATCGCGTGGATGTCCTTCGGGTGGAGCCCGATCGACGGCTCGTCCAGTATGTACATCAGGTCGACGAGGTCGCACCCGAGCTGCCGCGCCATCTTCACCCTCTGGCTCTCGCCCCCCGAGAGCGTGGCCACGGCGCGGTTGAGCGACAGGTACCCCACCCCGATCTCCGTCAGGGAGGAGAGCATCTGCCGCATCTTCCGGACCATGGGCCTTGCGACCTCCCCCTCGACCGCGTCGAGGAACGCACGGAGGTCGGTGAGCTCCATCTCCACCAGCTCCGGGATCGTTTTGCCGTTCACGGTGACGGCCCGCGCCTTCTCGTTGATCCGCGCGCCCCCGCAGGAATCGCAGTCCGAGTAGATGAAATATTTTTCGTACGCGTCCCGCCTCTCCGAGGAGAGCTGATCCTTCGCCTTGTTGATGTGCAGCCGCTCGAGCTTCCTGACGATCCCCTCGTAGTTCTTCGTGTAGGTCCCGGCCCCGTGCCGCTTCTCGACGGGGATTCCCTCCGCGTGGAGCAGGTCGGCGCGCTCCTTCTCCGAAAAATCCTTCAGCTTCTTGTCCACATCGAACAGGCCGATCGCGACCATCTCCCGCCAGTTCCACGCGCCCACCTTGTAGTCGGGATGGACGATCGCCCCGTCCCGGATGGTCTTCTCCCCGTCGATCAGCCGGGTTGTGTCGATCCGGATCCTCTTCCCGAGCCCCTTGCAGCCGGGGCACATCCCCGCCGGGTGGTTGAACCCGAATACGAACGACGGGCCGATGAGCGGCCGGCCGCACCGCGAGAAGAGGAGCCGCAGGTAGGTGTAGAGCTCTGTCGCGGTCCCCACCGTGCTCCGCAGGGTCGTCCCCATCCTCTTCTGGTCGATCACGATCGCCGTCGAGATGTTCCGGATCTCCTCCACGTCGGGCTTGGAGAGCTTGGGGAGCCGCGCCCGGGCGAACGAGGAAAACGTTTCGATGAGCTGCCGCTGGGCCTCGGTGTAGATCGTGTCGAAGACCAGCGACGATTTCCCCGATCCGGAGACTCCCGTGAAGACCACGATCCTGTTCCGCGGGATCTCCAGCGAAATGCCCTTCAGGTTGTGCGTCCGCGCGTTCGTGATGATGATGTTTTCCGCTGTCATGGTTTCCGCCCGTTCCCGTATTCCGCGATGAAATCCGCGATCGCCTCCGCGACCTCGACGAGTTTCCGGCAATCCACGATCTCCGGCGTGTCCGCGGGGGTGTGCGTGATCTTCGCCATCAGCTCGCGCATCTTTTCTGCGGTGAAGGCGATCGCCGGCCTCCCCCTCTGGACGAAGATCATGTGATCCCCCTGGTACCACTGCTCTCCTTTCATGATCCCCTTATGGGCGCCGAACGCCCTGTCCGCTTTCCTCTTAATGAAGTCCCGACATTCATACAGGGAATAGGCGCTTTTCCCCTTCACGTATCCGACGTCGTCCACGTTGATCGCCACCGCTATCCCGTCGATCTCTTTCCCGTATCGGCGCAGGTAGTCCATCTGCCCCCCGGCGCTGTAGTTGTCCTCGCCGTTCAGCGCGACGATCTCTATCCCCGTCGGGCCGTCGTACCCCTCGAGCATCTCCGCGAGCAGGAGCAGGACGACCGTCCCCGCGGCGTCGTCCGACGCGCCGGGCGTGTCCTCCTTCGCGTCGATGTGGGCGCAGACGACGATCTTCTCTTTCGCATCCGGCATTTTCCGCGCGACCACGTTCCACGCGGTCGCCGGGATGCGCCGGGCGTCGATCGTGAGTCTGAAAGTTTTCCCCGCGAGGCGGGCGATCTTCGCTCCGACGGCCTCCCTGCAGTACGCCGACGGAATGTCGAAATCGCCGTCCTCGATGAGCGGGTAGGGGTCGAGCGCCCCGACCAGGTCGGGGTTTTTCCCCGTTGCAGCGATGATCGCCCCCGGCCGATTCTTCTCCAGGAGCGCGTAGATCCTCTTGTGGTGGTCGGGGTTGTAGAAAACGAAGTTCTTGGGCATCAGCTGTTCGGCGCAGAGCGTGCCCTTCATCAGGAGGATTTTCCCCCTGCACACGCACTTCTCGAGCTCTTCGACCGTGGAGACCGCAACCAGTTCGGCCGTGACGTCGCACCCCGGAGAGTACGGGCTGATCTCAACCTCAAACGAGCGGCCCCCGCACGCGCACGACACCTCCCCGCTCCGGTGGTCCATGCAGGGAAACGGCGTCGTGTCAAGCCGGTATCCCCATTGCCGTATCGTGCGGGCGAAGAACTCCGCCGCCTCGCGGTTCCCGGGCGACCCGGTGCGCCTGTTCGGCTTCACGCCGCACAGCGTCTTCAGGTACGCCTCCGCTTTCCCGGCCATCCGGCGTTCGCTCATCGCCCCCCTCCCCGCCCCTGAACCGTTCTCACGCCCCCATCTTCTCCATGAATTCATCCACCCACTTTATCTCCCACCTCAAAAGGAAGACCGGCCTCGTCGAAACCCCGTACCGATGCGCCGGGCAGCCCGCGTCCCGCAGGAACGTCATGATTCCAATGCGGTGCCAACAGGTAATGGTTACGTCGCGAGGAAGGGTGTTTTCTTGGGGGTCTCATTCCACGGAAACGGTAATCCGGCGTTCCACGATTCATCACCGGGATTTCCGCGCCGCCACGGCCATCCCTCGAGGCTGTCAGCTCGTGCGCCTGCCGCATTTCCAGACGGTCCCCCTGAACGGGCGCCCCGCGGCGCGGGCCATCTCGCGCGCGGTTTCCTGCAGCCGGATCAGTATGGCAAGTTTTGCATCGAATGACAGGCCTGCGGATTCACGCCGGGTGAGCTTCTTGGACTGCGCGAGCGAGTCACTTTTCATGGAAACGTCGCCATTTCCCCGTCAGTCCATATCGGGTGAGAATACCCGTGAACAATCCCGCGTCAAACGTGAGGGCCTCGTTGCCGACGATCAGATCCAGTTTAGCACGATCTTTCGGCCTGTACAAATCGAGCACCTAATGGCGGCGAGGTGCTCCACCCGCAGAATTTTCGTCTTCACGCCACCGATGGTGACCGCTCTCGCCTGACTCAACGCCTCTTCCATCAAGCCCGGTGAAGCGGGTATGAACTGGACGGGCACACCTTCGATCGCCACCCGGTCCTCGGCGCCGAAGGTATATCCCATGGTTCTGAGTCTCGAATAGAGAGGAGAGGGATCAATCAGTCGCCCCTTCCCCGGGAATCGGCACACGACATCGAAATCATACGTCAATACCGGTTCGGTGTAGTAGAGCGCCGCGACGCCGCCGGCGATCGCATAGTCCAGGATATGCCCCTCCCGCATAAGCCGGTTGACCACTCGCAAGGGAGCGCCAAGAATTCCCCTGTCCATGGAAGACTTTTCCGATCTCATGACGCACGGACCCCTCGATCAAACATCTCTGCATACCAACTGGCGGACCCGGTACGTACCAATTCGAACCTTTTCCGAGATCGCCGCCGATATCGTAATTCCCGTCAATAAACAGCCTGTAGTATACAAAATATACGTAACTGCTCAGGAGCCAGAATTCAGGAATCAGGAGCCAGGAGTAGGAATGAGAACGCCGGCAGCGACATTTGAGGACCTGGGCTACTGCGATGTTTCCGAGTTAATGCAGGTACTCGAAAAGGTCAGCACGCTGCGGGAAGCTTATTCGCGATCCATTCTGGATTCTGGCTCCTGACTTCTGACTACCTGAGTAGTTACAAATATACGCCCATAAGGCGAAACCACTGCACATGTTAGGAATGAGCTATAAAGAGATAGGCAGATCCCTAAAAATAAGCCAGGAGACAGCCAGGAAGGCCTGCCGCTATAAAGAGTATGAGAAGCGTCTTTATGACGCATCCCATATTTTCCATTTACGGCATCTCTCTTTTATCATCAAAACCGTACATCTGCATAAGGCGGGAATTCATGACCTTTAATCCGAGCGGGAAGTCCGTGCGGCCGGCGATGATCTCGATGTAGCAAGCGCCCTTATGATTTTGGGCCTTCTCCATCGCCTTATCCAGTTCGGCATTTGTGGCAGCCCTGGCCGTAAACCAATCCTTGCACCCGAAAGCTGCCGGCAGAGCCGTGTAGTTCCATGGGGCCAGATCGTTATATTTCTGATCCGGCGATAGTTCTAGCGCCCGCTCGATCATGTATCCTGAATTATTCAGCACGAATATTACCGGCTTGACGCCATAGCGCCCCATATTACCAAGCTCGTTTGCCGTCAGCTGGTGGGATCCTTCGCCCGTGAACAGGACCGTCCTACGGCCGGACGCCGCTATGGACGTTCCAAACGCGCATCCGGTAGCAAAACCTATCGATCCCCATTGCGCCTGATTGTAATAAGTGGCATTTTTTGGGAAAGGCAATGCGGCAACGGAGCCCTGACTGCCTGTTTCAGCAATAATGATATCGCCTTCGCGGATAAAACTCGCGTAGCGTGAATATAGGCTCTCTACGCTGATCGGCGCTTGTGGCTCGCCCACTATAGGGATCCCGGCCCGGGCGGAGCGACGATAGGCCGTTGCCGGCGTTTTGATGGCCCCGGTAAGGCCGCTCAATACATCCTTCAACTGGACAGGATTAAATATATCATTTCCTATCCGGACGAAATCGATATCTGCGATTATGACCCTTCGCTCGTCCAGGGTGAAATCGTATCCAAGCGTATTGCCATCGTTAAAGAACGAGCCACCCAGATTCACTACCCAGTCGGCGCCCTGCACCAGGTCCCGCACAGCCGGATCGGAGTTATTGCCCGAATACATCCCTGCAAACTGCGGATGATCTTCGGAGAGGACGGCCTTGTCCATGCCCATCGTGGCAAAAGGACGGCCCGACTTTTCGATAACAGCCTGCAGCTCCTTTTCCATACGAAAACGGGCGATCTTGTATGAAGGCATGACCACGACACGCTGACCGGAATTGAATATGGCCTTTAGCCGGTCCATCACCTTTTCCAGCTCGATCGGATCCGATGTCGGGACAGGGTATGCCGGTGGAGGCGTCTTACTCACCGGAGCTAAAGCCATATCCTCGGCCACAAGCAGATATGCGGGCTGGCTTTTGGCCTTGACGGCCGCTATAACACGCTCCATTTCATTGACGACGTTATCCGGCGTTACTACGGCGCTTATGCATGCAGCGGCAGCGGATAAAGACGCAAAATTCTGGAATACGCCATCTCCCAGCGTGTGATGAATGATCTTGTGATTCAGCTGATGGCGCATCGTCGGCATGCCGACGAGATGGAAGACGGGGACATGCTCGGCCCTGGCCCCCATAACACCGTTAAGGGCACTCAGCTCCCCCACTCCGTAGGTCGTGCAAAGAAGGGACGCGCCCCTTACCCTCGCGTATCCGTCCGCGGCATAGGATGCGTTAAGTTCGTTGGAGCATCCGATCCACCGCATCTTCGGATTCGAGACGACGGCGTCGTTCAGCGGAAAGGCAAAATCACCCGGAACGCCGAAGCAATCTGTAATGCCTAATTTGGACAGACGGTCTACAATATATTCCGCTACGTTTCCCATGTTCGTCTCCCCCTAATTATTGGTCGTAGCTCATGCCGCCCAAAACTTTCCAGCGGTTGCTGTCTTTTACCCACGCATGAGTTATCCTCGACGATCGTGCTCAACGAAATACCTATAGTCGTGACCGACTCGGATGCCATCCGGGACGCGCAGTATGTCTCTTCCAGCGCACATATATCCTCTTCCGCCGAGCCCTTCATCTTGTTCCTCCCTAACACCACGACTACCTCCTTAATAATTTTTAATTATCATACGCTCGAGATCACAAAAAAATTTGGCGGAGGGGGTGGGATTCGAACCCACGAGACCCTTGCGGGCCTACCGGTTTTCAAGACCGGCGCTTTCGTCCGCTCAGCCACCCCTCCGCAATGTGCGCAGCACATTGCGGATCTCGAACCCTCAAAGAGGGTGAGAGATCTTCGCATTGAATCTATTATGCTGCGCAGAAGTTAGTTGCGTTATGTCAATAACTCACCATGTGCGGCAAGAAAAACGGCACGGTGTCCAAAAAGTGTCTATCAGGATTCAATTGTATAACGATTATTGTACCACTTTTCACGAACAAAAGTAGTAACCATCAGACACGATCCCTCCGCAGTCCGTAGTCGAATAACGACATCTTCGCCGAGTGCGCTTTGTCGTTGATTTTAAAAAAGGCAGGCCCGGCTGGGTACCTCCAGGCGAACTGAAGGAAGAGAGATTTAGCATCGCCCATCTTCTACAGTTCAAAACACGAGTATGTTCATTACGAAGGAGTTACAGAGACGCAAAAAGTCTTTGGCACTACATATTGCTTCCCCTGAGATAGCACGTTATAGTTCCCATATCGTCGGCGGGACCGCTACTCCCACAGCCTGCAGCACCGTGCCGGCGCAGCCCTTGAGCATCCCGTTTCGAGCATCCCGGGGGCAGATCGATGCTCTCGTAGCTGGCGCGCCGCAGGACAAACCCGTCAGGTGATCAAGAGAGGAACGACGCCACGTAATGATTTTAGGGTTCTGTGATCAGGCCTAATGGGCAGGTTGGGTATAGGTGACGCAACAACGCTTGTGACGCTATTCTTCGCACTTTCATGGGCCAGGCGCCAATCCCACCCACTGCATGTCTCTTGCGCCCCGTTTAGTCCCCGCATACAGCCAGTGCGCCGTAAGGACGGGGACTTTGTCCGAATCGGGTACAAATCCCGCCCCCGCTACTAAAATTGAATCACCCATCGTGTACTCAGGTAAGCGTCTTGTGACCAAATTGTGACTAGATCATGGCCTATATGCAGCAAAAAGTGCCTAATTTGCTACTCGAAGTTATTGCCGCAACCTATTGGCAGGTAGCATAATAGGTTGGATACGAGAGAATTAGGAAAGTGCCCATATTGGTTTAGGGGACCCGGGGTTGCTGTTTGTCCAGTTTCTGCTGGGCGGATTTCGCTTGT
>JBAXOY010000041.1:0-24747 GCA_037133055.1 Chlamydiota bacterium | reverse complement strand
CGCGCGCAACCCCGCGCGGGAGATCGTCATCGCGGGGGAGCCGGGGAGCGGGGACACGCGCCGGATGCTGCGGACGGTGAGGGGGAGGTTCATGCCCGGCGCGCTGGTCGTGCTCCACGCGGGGGGGGAGAGGGGCAGGGAGATCGAGAAGCTCGCGCCGCACCTCCGGGGGATGGATCCGCGCGGGGGGAAGGCCACGGCCTACCTGTGCGCGTCGGGCGCGTGCGCGCTCCCCGTGACGGCGACGAGGGATCTCGAGGCGCTGTTGGACGTGCGCATGCGAGGCGAAGAAACCGAGAGGGGGCATCGATGAGATACGCGTGGGTGTGGGTGGCGGGCCTGGCGGCGCTGCTCGGCGCGTGCAAAGGGGCCGACGGCGAAGGCGCGGCGCAGGGCGCGGGAGGGGGGGCTCGTATGCCGGTGCGGAGCCCCGCGTTCGAGGAAGGGGGGATGATACCCGGGAAATACAGTTGCCAGGGGGAGGACCTCTCCCCCCCGATCGAGTGGGACTCCGTTCCCGGAGCGGCGAAGAGCCTCGCGCTCATCTGCGACGACCCGGACGCGCCGATGGGCAGATGGGTGCACTGGGTCGTCTTCGACATGCCCCCGGACCTTCGCCTGCTCCACGAGGGAATGCCCAAGGCCGAGAAAATCGAGGGCGGCGCAGCCCAGGGCATGAACGATTTCGGCAAGATCGGCTACGGCGGCCCCTGTCCTCCCGGCGGGACGCACCGGTATTTCTTCACGCTCTACGCCCTCGACGCGAAGCTCGATCTCAAGGGCAGGGTGACCAAGGCGCGGCTCCTCAAGGAGATGAAGGGGCACGTCATCGCCGAGGGGACGCTGATCGGAAAGTACAGGAAATAGGGACAGGCTCCCAGTCTCCATGAAGAATATGAAAGAGTTGTCAGTGCTGATCGGGGGACAGGCGGGGGACGGGATCAACCAGGCCGCGGAACTCCTCGGCCGTATCCTCGCCGGCCTGGGATACCGCGTCTACGGCCTGATCGACTACCCCTCCCTCATCCGGGGCGGACACAACTTCGCGATCGTGCGGGGCGCGGAAGCGCCGATCGCCGCGCACCGTGACGCGGCGGATTTTGTCCTCGCGCTGGACCAGGGGACGGCGGACCGCCACCGCGGGCGGCTGCGCGACCCCGCGGGCCTCATCCACGACCCGGAAACCGTGAAGGTCGACGGCACCGGGATCCCGATCCAGGCGATCCTCAGGGATGCGGGCGCCCCCGCGATCATGCGGAACTCGTGCCTCATCGGGGCGTTCGCGGGGAAGGCGGGGGTCGGCTGGGGGGCCGTCGAGAAGGTCTATGCGGGGGAGGGGGGGAAGGATTCCGCGCTCAACCTGAAACTCGCGCGGAGGGGATACGACGCGGCATCTCCCGGCCCGCCGCTCGCGCCCCTCGATGCGACGCCCCTCCCGCTCGTCACCGGGAACGAGGCGATCGGCCTCGGGCTCCTCGCGGCGGGGCTCGACGCCTATGTCTCCTACCCGATGACCCCGACCTCGAATCTCCTGCACTTCCTCGCGTCCGCGGCTCGCCAGTTCGACCTCAAGGTCGTCCACCCGGAAAGCGAGATCGCCGCGATCCTCATGGCGCTCGGCTTCGCCGCGGCCGGCGAGCGGTCGGCGGTCGGGACCTCCGGCGGGGGCTTCTGCCTGATGACCGAGGGGATGAGCCTCGCGGGAATGGCGGAGATCCCCGTCGTGATCGTCCTCGGTCAGCGGCCGGGTCCGAGCACGGGGCTCCCCACCTACACCTCGCAGGCGGACCTCAACTTCGCCCTCTCGGCGGGGCAGGGCGAGTTCCCGCGGCTGGTCGTCGCGCCCGGCACCCCCGGGGAGGCGTACTTCTGGTCCGCGGCCGCGCTCAATCTCTCCTGGAAATACGGGATTCCCGCCATCGTCCTCGTCGACAAGACGCTCTGCGAGGGGACGTTCAGCTTCGACATCGAATCGGCCGGCGGCGCGCGGGAGGAGGAGACGCCCCTCGGCGCCGCGGCCGGCTATAGGAGATATCTCGACACCGCAACCGGCGTCTCTCCGCTCGTGTTCCCCCCAGACCCGGAGGCGGTGGTCAAGGTGAACAGCTACGAGCACGACGAGGCGGGCCTCACCACCGAGGCGCCGGAGACGGTGAAGAAGATGCAGGAAAAGCGGCTCCGGAAGGGCGCGTCCCTCGTCGCCGACCTCGCAGGGTTCCCCGCCGTGACCGTCGGCGGCGATGCCCGGGGGAAGACCGCGGTCCTTTGCGGGGGCTCCAACGCGGGCGTCTGCGGGGAGGTTGCGAGCGGGATGGGCCTCCGGGCGGTGAGCCTCTCGCTGCTGTCCCCGTTCCCGGCGGAGCAGCTTTCCGCGGCGCTCGCGGGCGTGGAGCGAATCATTTCCGTCGAGCACAGCGCCACGGGGCAGTTCGCGGCGCTCGCCGCCGCGCACGGATTCGTCCCCGCGAGGCGGGTCCTGAGATACGACGGGCGACCGTTCTCCATCGAGGAGATGCAGCGGGAGCTGGAAGGGGCCATCCGATGAGCGCGCGCGACCTCTCGACCCGCGCGGTGAACACCTGGTGCCCGGGCTGCGGGAACTTCGCCATCCTGAACGCGCTCAAAAGCGTGCTCGGCGGGCTCCCGGCCTCCGGGGCGCCCCTCGAGCGCGTGGTCCTCGTCTCGGGGATCGGCTGCCACGCGAAGATCGCCGACTACCTCAACGTCCACTCCTTCTACTCGATCCACGGCAGGGGCGTGGCCGTCGCGGAGGGGCTGAAGCTCGCGAACCCCGGGCTCACGGTGATCTCGTGCGCGGGCGACGGCGACGCGTACGGGGAAGGGATCGAGCACCTCATCTTCGCCGCGAAGCGCAACCTCGACATCACGGTCCTAGTCCACGACAACCGGGTCTACGGGCTCACCACGGGGCAGTGCACCCCGACCTCGCCGCCGGGGTTCAGGGGGCGCTCGACGCCCGACGGGTCGCGGGAGGACCCGCTGAACCCGCTCACACTCATGCTCGCCGCGGGGGCGACCTTCGTGGCGCGGGGATACTCGAACCGGATGGACCTCCTGAAAGAGACCGTCGCGCAGGCCATGCGCCACCGGGGGTTCTCGCTGGTCGAGGTGCTCCAGGTCTGCGTCACGTTCTACAACCTCTACGCCGACTATAACAAGAGGGTCTACGAACTCGAGGGACACGATCCGGCCGATTTCGACGCCGCCACGGCGAGGGCGCGGGAATGGAATTACGGCGCGGAGGGCCGGATCGCGCTCGGGGTCTTCTACCGGGCGGAGAGGCCTTCGTTCGAGCAGGGGTTTGCCCCCGCCCGCCCCGCCTCCCGCAGGGCGGAAAAAATCCGCGCCCTGCTGGCCGGGCGCATGTAGCACGGAAGAAAGAACCGGGGTATACTATCCGTCGAAGGGAGAAAGCGCGACCATGATCAGACTTCTGCTGGGCATCGCGATAGGGGGCGGCGCGGGGTTCGCCGTGGGGTATTTCGGCAGGTGCGCGACGGGGACGTGCCCGCTCACGAGCAACCCGTGGGTGAGCACCGTGGTCGGCGCGGTGCTGGGGGCGCTCATCGCGGGCGGCCGGTAAAGGGCCGCCGCGGGGGGGGAGGGGAGGGATCGATGCGCGAGATTCCGCGGGAGATCATCCGGTTCTTCGGCGCCCAGCGCTACGCCATCGTCGGGACCGTCGGGCGGGACGGCACCCCGCACGCCGCCTGCAAGGGGATCGTGAAGATGGAGGCCGAGGGCCGCGTGTACCTTTTCGACCTCTACACGGGGAGCACCTCGCGCAACCTCAAGGCGAACCCCCGCATGAGCATCACCGTCGTGGACGAGGAACGGTTCAAGGGCTACTGCCTGAAGGGGACTGCCCGGCTCGTGAAGAGGGAGGAGATCGACCCGGCGATGATCGAGGAATGGCGCGGGAAGATCAGCGGGCGCATTACGCACCGGATCATCAGGAGCATCCAGGGGGAGAAGAGGCACCCCCGGCACCCCGAGGCGCTCCTGCCCGCGCCGAAGCGTCTCATCGTCCTCGAGGTGGACGAGATCGTCGACCTCACGCCGGGGCACATCAAATGACCGCGGCGTTGAACTCTGAACCCCGAACCCTGAACCCTGAGCCAATGCTGCTGGTCGGCATCGGCGGGAGCCCCCGGAGGGGCGGGAACAGCGATCTCCTTCTCGACGAGGCGCTGCGCGGCGCCGCGGGGCGCGGGGCCCGCACCCGGAAGCTCCTGCTCTGCGAGCTCGGGATCGCGCCCTGCCGCGCGTGCGACGGGCCGGGCGAAGACGAACCCTGCGCCGTGCGGGACGGCATGGATGCCGTCTACGGCGCGGTGCGGGACGCGGACGCGGTCATCCTCGCGTCCCCGATCTACTTCGGCAGCCTGAGCGCGCAGATGAAGGCGATGATCGACCGGTTTCAGTGCGTGTGGCTCGCCGGGCGCCGGCGCGGCGTGCGCTTTTTCCCCGGGGAGAGGGCCTGCGCCTTCATCGCGGTGTCCGCAGGGGACCGGCCGGATTTTTTCGCGAACGCGCGGGCGATCGCGAGGAACTGGAGCGCGACGCTGCACGCCCGCTGGGGCGGGGAGCTCTACTGCCCCGGCGTGGAACGGAAGGGGATCGTCGGGGAAAGGCCGGAGATGCTGCAGGCGGCGCGCGAGCTCGGCGAGCGGCTTGTGAGCGGCACGAACCATCAACCGAAAGGATGACCATATGGCGACGAAGGTGACGGTGTACGGGACGGCCACGTGCCCCTGGTGCACCAAGGTGAAGGGGTACCTCGATGGGAAGAAAGTGCAGTTCGAGTACGTCGACGTCGGCGGCGACCGCGCGCGGGCCGATGAGATGATGCGCAAGTCGGGGCAGATGGGAGTCCCCGTGATCGAGATCGACGGAAAGATGATTGTCGGGTTCGACCGGGAAGCGATCGACGGCGCCCTGGGGCTCTGACGGATCCATGGGAACAATCGAGGTGAAGGTCGTCAGGAGGGTGCGCCGCGGGGACCTGCTGCGTCTCTACCGGGAGGCGGGCTGGTGGAAGCCGGCCTCGCCCCCTCCGCCGGGGTACCTCGACGCGATCGTAAAGGGCTCGACCTGTTTCGTGGGGGCTTTTTGCGGGGGGCGGATGATCGGGATGGGCCGGTGCCTTTCGGACGGCGTGAGCGACGCCTATATCCAGGATGTCACGGTGCTCGACGGCTTCAGGAATCGGGGTGTCGGGAAGCGGATCATCGCCGAGATCGTCGGATGCCTCCGGCGCCGCGGGGTCGACTGGATCGGCCTCATCGCGGAGCCGGGATCCCTGGCGTTCTACCGGGGGCTCGGTTTCGGGGCGATGCGGCGCTACGTCCCCATGCGGTGGGGGGGGCGATGACCCTTGACCCCGGCTCCTTCAAGGCGGTGGAGCTGCGCGATCGCGCGGCGGTCCAGCCGTTCCTCGCCGCGGCGGGCCGCGTCTCGTCGGACTACAACTTCGCCAACCTGTACGCGTGGGGGGAGATCTACGGGCTCGGGTGGAAGATCCACCGGGACCGCCTGCTCGTCTACAGCGGAAAGGACGATGTCCTCCTGATGCCCGTCGGGGCGCCGATCGGGGCGGACGAGCTCAGCGCGATTTCAGACGCGTTCCGGAGCCGGGGGAAGAGCGGCGACTTCGCCCTTGTCGACGCGGAGTTCGCCGAGCGGAACCCCTCCCTCGCGGCGCATTTCGACCCGCGCGTCGACCCGGACAACGCCGACTACGTCTACTCGACGAAGGCCCTCGTGGAGCTGAGGGGAAACAAGCTGCACAAGAAAAAGAACCTCCTGTCCCAGTTCCGCCGCAACAACCCCGGCTGCCGGTGCGAGGCGATGACGGTGCGCCACGCGGCGGAGTGCTTCAGTCTGGCCGAGAAGTGGTGCGAGGATAAGAGCTGCGAGGCGATCGGCTTCACCCACGAAACCTCGGCGATGAAGCGGGCCTTCGACCGGTTCGGGGAGCTGGGGCTCGAGGGCCTCGTCCTCTTCACCGACGGGCGGCTTGCGGCGTTCTCGATCTTCGACCGGCTGAACCGGAACACCGCGGATATCCATTTCGAAAAGTACGACCCGGAGATCAAGGGGTCCGCGCAGGCGATAAACTGGGAGACCGCCCGCGTCCTCCAGGGGATGTACGAGTACCTCAACCGCGAGCAGGACCTGGGGATTGAGGGGTTGAGGAAGGCGAAGCAATCGTACTGCCCCGCCTTCACCGTGAAGACCTATCTGCTGAGGAGGAGGGAAGATAAATCCCGAATCCCGAATCCCAAATCCTAAAAAGAACAGGGGAGCGGGGCGTCGGCGCATCCCGCATAGAGGAAAGGAGCCATGCATCCGGAGATCGACCTCAAGGCGCTGTTCAAGGTGACGTATGGGCTCTACATCGTATCTTCCTGCGACGGGGAGAGGACGGACGGCCTCATCGCCAACACCGTGTGCCAGGTGACCGCGGAACCGCCGCGCATCTCGGTCTGCATCCACAAGGGCAACCTCACGCACGACTACATCATGAAGAGCAGGGCCTTTTCGGTCTCGGTCCTCGACGAGTCGGCGCCGCTCAAGTTCATCGGCATCTTCGGCTTCAACTCCGGGAGAAAAATTGATAAGATGGCGAAGGTCTGCGCGACGGTCGGGAAAACGGGCTGCCCCGTCGTCATCGAGAACAGCATCGCGGTGTTCGAGGGGAGGGTCGTCGGGCAGGTCGACGCGGGCACCCACACCATCTTCATCGCGGACGTGGTGAGCGCGGAAACCCTTAAGGCCGGGAAGCCGCTCACCTACTCCTACTACCGGGAGCACCTGCGGGGGAAGACCCCGAAGAACGCCCCCACCTACATGCCGGCGCCCCCGGCGGGCACAGAGGCGAACGAGCGAAAGGAGAATGCCATGCAAAAGTACATCTGCGACGTGTGCGGGTACGTGTACGACCCGGCCGAGGGAGACCCGGACAACGGCGTCGTCGCCGGCACCCCGTTCGAAAAACTTCCCAACGCCTGGGTGTGCCCGGTGTGCGGCGCGGGAAAGGACCAGTTCTCTCCGGAGGGTTGACGGTCGATGATATGCCCCCGCACAGGATTCATCGAGGCGCCGTGAGACCGCCGCCCGCGCGCGTACCGGGGCGCGCTCGGGGGGCTCCCGCACCATCCCCCTCCCCCATTGAGGGGGAGGGTCGGGGTGGGGGGGTGAAGTTACCCGCCGTACGTGAGGCCTTGTCCGCCCTCGCGGGGCGGATCATCGGAATCCTCCGCGGGACCTACCCGCGGAGCCGCACCGCGCTCTGCTACGAAACACCGCTCCAGATCCTCGTCGCCACCATCCTCTCCGCCCAGTGCACCGACGCGCGGGTCAATATGATCACCCCGGCCCTCTTCAGGAAGTATCCGTCCGCGGGCGCCTTCGCGAGGGCGAAGCAGGCGGTCCTCGAGGGGGAAATCCGCTCAACCGGGTTTTTCCGGAACAAGGCGCGGAACATCATCGGGGCTGCGAAAATGATCGCGGGGGAGTTCGGGTGCGAGGTGCCCGCGACGATGGCGGAGCTCGTGTCGCTCCCCGGGGTCGCCCGCAAGACGGCGAACATCGTGCTCTCGAGCGCCTATGGCAAAGCGGAGGGGATCGCCGTGGACACGCACGTGCGGCGGCTGTCGCAGCGGCTCGGCCTGAGCGCGGAGGAGGACCCGGTCAGGATCGAACGCGACCTGATGGCGATCCTCCCCCGGAAAGACTGGCTGGATTTCAACTACCTGCTCGTGAACCACGGGAGGGCGGTCTGCCGTGCGAGGAAGCCGGACTGCCCGGGGTGCCCCCTGAAACGCCTCTGCCCGTCTTTCGCAGTTTTCACAGGGCACACTTAAGTGTGCCCTGTATCCGGGCCCCGCGAGACAGGGGGGGCATTCGTCGCACCCCGCACCCTCAGAGCGACTCCAGGTCCTTCTCCGTGAGCCCCACACCCGCCCGGCCGTCCCGCCTCGCCTTCACCGCATCGCCCGCGAAGACGATCACCGTCGGCACGACGTCGATTCCGTAGGCGTCCCAGAGCGGGTTGCCGAAATCGTCGAGCACCACCGTGAGGTGCTCGCGGGCGGCTGCGCCGCGCGCGGCGAACGCCTCGAAGCGCGGCCTGAATGCCTTGCAGAAGGGGCAGGTGCTGAAGACGAAGAGGACGACGGTCTCCTTCCCCCGGGAGAGGTGTTCTTTCAGCGACAGCGGATTCACGATGGTCTGCATGGGATCGGGGGCGGTTCCGGCATCAGGCGCGCAGCGCCTTCATGGTCTCCCAGACCAGCAGGAACGCCATGACGAGGAGCACGGCCGCGATGGCGCCGATGATCGTGCACCCGTACTGGCCGATGAGCAGCGTGAGGGCCCAGACGGTCATGACGATCATGAACACCATGGGGACGAGCACGATGACGGTCCGCCTTCCTCCTTTCTTGAGCCACAGGGTTATGACGAGGAGCGTCAGGGCCGCGAGCAGTTGGTTGGTCGCCCCGAACGCGGGCCAGATGACCTTCCATGCCGGCACGGGGTTTCCCCGCGCGTCCCTGAGCGTGATGAGCACGAAGATTGCGGGCAGGACGAGCGTGGCGAGGGTGGACCAGTAGCGCGTTGCGGCGCCGGTGAGATTGAAGAACTCCTCGAAGATGTACCGCCCGAGGCGCGTGGCGGTGTCGAGGGTGGTCAGGATGAAGGTGGAGAGGGCGAGGAGCCCGAACGAGTATCCTGTCTTCGCGGGGATGAAAAAGAGCGCGAGGAACCTGCTCATCCCGGTCGCGTAGATCTCGAGGGGCGGCCTCCCCGAGAGGGGGTCTCCCCTCGACAGCATGATGACCGTCGCGAGGGCGATGACGGCGACGAGCCCCTCGACGAGCATGGCCCCGTACCCTACGAGCCTCGCGTCCGATTCGCGGTCGATCTGCTTTGAGGAGGTGCCCGAGGCGACCACGGCGTGGAACCCCGAGCAGGCCCCGCAGGCGACCGTGATGAAGAGGATCGGGAACAGACTCCCCAGCCCGGGCGCAGACCAGCCGATAAAGGCGGGAAAACTCGCGGGAAAGCCGCCGAGGCAGATGCCCAGGAAGCCGCCGAGGACGGAGGCGTACAGGAGGTACGAGGAGAGGTAGTCGCGCGGCTGGAGGAGGATCCAGACCGGGGTCGTGGACGCGGCGAAGCAGTAGATGATCAGGAAGAGATCCCACGTCTTGACGGGGTCGAGGCCGGTAAGGTCCCGCATGGCATCGGCCCGGATCGGGACCATCTGGCCGACCCACACCGAGAGGAACACCAGCGGCACGAAGACGAGCGAGGAGAAGAGCACGGTGAGCCGCAGGCGGTACACGCAGAGCCCGAAACCGACGGCGAGCGCGATGAAGATGATCGAGGAGACGGCGACCCCGCCGTCCATGGCGAACGTGGTCGCGGTGAGGTCGGTGAAGACGATCAGGACGTACACCAGGGTGAGCCAGATGAAGGAGAGGAAGAGCTTGTAGGCGAGCGGCGACATGTACTCCCTCGCGATCTCCGCGATCGAGCGGGCACGGTGCCGGATGGACACCACGAGGGTCGCGAAATCGTGGACCCCGCCGATGAAGATCGCCCCCGCCACGACCCAGAGGAGCGCGGGGAGCCAGCCGAAGGCGACCGAGGCGATGATCGGGCCGACGATGGGGCCCGCGCCCGCGATCGAGGAGAAGTGGTGGCCGAAGAGGACCGCCCGGTGCGCGGGCACCCTGTCCACCCCGTCGTAGTCCGCGTGGGCGGGGGTGGGTCGGGCGTTGTCGATGCCGAAGAACCGTGTGAGAAACCGGCCGTAGACGACGTAGGCCGCCGCGAAGGCTATCACCGCGATGAGAAAGATGAAGGTCAGCATACACATGCTCCGGAGGGCCGGTATTGTAGCACGGGGGATGGAAAAGTGATGATCTTTTTGCCGGGAGTTTGCCCCCTCATTCCGGCCCAAAAATTATTCACAGTCCCAGGGCACACTTAAGTGTGCCCTGGGGCGACGGGCGTGGCCCCCTCCCTGCTTCCTCCCACCTTTGACACGCTCCCGCATCCATATTATAGTACTCCCATGCCCGACCATGCCGACATCCTCGTCATCGGCGGCGGCCCCGCCGGGATCTTCACCGCCGTCACCGCCGCCCGGCATGACGGGAAAACCCGCCGTGTCTGCCTTATCGAGCACAACCACATGCTCGGACGTAAGCTCGGGAAGACCGGTAACGGCCGGTGCAACATCAGCAACCGCCGCATCGCCCTCGAGCGCTACCACGGCGAGGACACGCGCTTCCTCCACAATGTCCTGCCGCGGTTCACGAACGACGACCTGCTCGCATGGTTCGGGGAGCGCGGGGTCGAGTTCAAGGAAGAGGATCAGGGCTGCATCTTCCCCGTCACCGACCAGGCATCCACGATCGTGGATGTCCTGAAAGAGGAGGTCGGGCGGTGCGGCGTGGAGGTCGTGCCCGGTGTCCGGGTCGAGGGGGTTGCCCGGGGAAAGGGCGGTGAATTTTCCGCCCGCTGCTCCGGCGGCAAGACCTTCACCTCCCGCGCGCTGGTAGTCGCGACGGGCGGGCCCGCCTATCCGCAGCTCGGCGCGTGCGAGGACGGCTACTCGTTCGCAAAGGCTTTCGGTCACACGATCGTCCCGCCGTCACCCGCGCTCGTCGCGCTCGAGATCGGGGACAAATCGCTCTTCGACCTCCAGGGAGTGAAGGCGCGCGCGGGGGTGAAGGCGACTCAGGGAGGGAAGCCCGTCGCGTCCGCGACGGATGAACTCCTCTTCACGCACTACGGCGTCTCCGGCCCCGCGGTGCTCCACGTGAGCAGCTTCGTCACGCGCGGGCTACCGGGGATGGAGACGGCGCTCAGGATCAACTTCTTTCCCGGGCTGCCACGCAAAGAGGTGGAGGGGAAGATCCTCTCCCTCTGGAAGAACAATCCGAAACGCTCCCTCGGCAACAGTTTGATGGGGATCCTCCCGAAGAAGCTGCCCCAGGTGCTTTTCAGGAACGTGCTCGGGATGGACGAGGAGATGCCCTCCGACAAGGTGACGCGGACGGACCGCTCCCGCATCGTGGACATCCTGACCGGCCTCGAGCTGAAGATCACCGCGACGCGCGGCTTCAGGGACGCGCAGGTTACCTCTGGCGGGGTGCGCACGGCGGAGGTCGAGGGAAGGACGATGGAGTCGAGACTCGTCAAGGGGCTCTACTTCGCGGGGGAGATGCTCGACATCAACGGCGACTGCGGCGGCTTCAACCTCCAGTTCGCCTTCACCTCCGGATACCTCGCCGGCACGAACGCCGCCGCTCATTAGACGCGCTCCGTCACAGAAGAGTAACGATGTGCCCCCAACCCCGAGGCCGCGAAAAAATATGTTGACAGGAAAACATAATCAGGTATAGTGGTACCTGTTTAATGGAAAAGGAGCGCCCCGCATGGCGAAGATGATAAGGATCTCGGAAGCCGCCGCGCTCGCGATGCACGTCATGGTCCTCATGGCGGCGGAGTCGCGAAAGCCCCTTTCCACGGGAAGGGCGGCAGCCCGACTCAAGGCGTCCGGGGCGCATCTCTCGAAGGTCCTCCAGCGCCTCGCGAAGGCCGGACTGGTGAATTCCATACGGGGGCCGCGCGGCGGATTCATCCTATCGAAGAGCCCGGGGAAGATCACGCTGCTCGACGTCTACGAGACGATCGAGGGGCGCCACTGCGCGAGCGGGTGCCTCTTCGACGCGCCGGGGTGCGGGGCGCCGCGGTGCATCCTCGGAGGGCTTTTGAAAAAAGTGAACGCGCAGCTCGTGGGGTACCTTTCGGGAACGAAGCTGTCCGCGCTGGCGGACCTCTACGCGGGAGACAACGGCGATGAAAAGAAGCATCATACAAATTGACGAGGCGAAGTGCAACGGCTGCGGGCTCTGCATCCCGAACTGCCCCGAGGGTGCGCTCCGGGTCATCGACGGGAAGGCGCGCGTCGTGAGCGATCTCTTCTGCGACGGCCTCGGCGCCTGCATCGGGCACTGCCCCGAGGGGGCGCTGTCGTTCGAGGAGCGCGAGGCGGAGGAGTACGACGAGGGAAGGGTGATGGAGAACATCGCGCGCGGCGGGGAGAACGTGATACGCGCGCACCTCGCGCACCTTCGGGATCACGGCCGGGGCGGGTATCTCGGGGAGGCGCTGGCATATCTGAGAGAAAACAAGATCGATATCCCCGGGAACGAAAAAGCCCCGTCCGCCGGCGGGTCCAAAAGGCCCGAACCATGCGGGTGCCCGGGAGCCCGGGTGGTGGATTTCGGGAAGGGCCCGGAGGCGGCCCGCCCCAAAGGGCCTGCGGCGCAGTCCCGGCTCGGGCAGTGGCCGGTCCAGATACACCTCGTGCCGCCCGCGGCGCCGTTCCTGAAAGGGGCCGATCTTCTCGTCGCGGCCGACTGCGTGCCGTTCGCCTTCGCGGGCTTCCACGACGAGCTGCTCGCGGGGAAGGCGCTCCTGGTGGGCTGCCCGAAGCTCGACGACACGGACGCGTACCGGGAGAAGTTCGAGGAGATATTCAGGCGGAGCGGGATCAGGTCGGTGACGGTCGCGCGCATGGAGGTGCCGTGCTGCTTCGGGCTCGTGCAGCTCGTGCGCGAGGCCGTGAAAGCATCCGGCGCGAATATTCCTTTTCACGAAGTCGAAATAAGTCTTCGGGGAGAGAGGAAATGAGCGGGTTCAAGTGCCCGGGGGCGGAGAGGATCAGGGCGTCGTTTCCCGACGAGGTCCCCTGCGGGTGCGGCAGGAAGGTCGAGATATGGCCGGACGAGGGGGAAGTCCGGTGCCCGTCGTGCGGGAGCCCCGTGAGCCGGGAGATGCCCCCCGCGTGCATCGAGTGGTGCGCGGCGGCCAGGGAGTGCGTGGGGGAGGAGTTGTACGCGCGCTACCTCCGTGCGAAAAAGGGGCTGGGCGGGGACGCACGGGAGGTTCCACGAGACAATGCGGCATCTTCAGGGGGTGTACCTGAACCAGAATAAGGTTCAAGCGGTTGGAACAGTTCAAACGGTTCAAGCCGTTTGACAAGGAGGAACACGATGGCACAGGGAATGTTCTGCTACCAGTGTGAACAGACGGCGAAGGGGACGGGGTGCACCGTCCAGGGCGTCTGCGGAAAGGATCCGGAGACCGCGGCTCTCCAGGACCTGCTCGTCCACGCGGCGAAGGGGATCGGGTGGTACGCGCACCTCGCCGCCGGGAAGGGGGCGCGCGACAGGGCGATAGGGGTATTCACCGTCCGTGCCCTCTTCAGCACGATCACCAACGTGGATTTCGACCCCGCGAGGATCGAGGGCCTGCTCCGGGAGGCCGCGCGGGTAAAGGGCGCCGCGCGCGCGCTTGCCGCGAAGGCGAGCGCGCAGGTCCCCCGGGAGATCCCCGCGGCGGCGGCGTGGGAGCCGGGGAAGACGCGCGCCAACCTCCTCGCCGAGGCGGCGAGGGTCGGCCTCCCGTCCGACCGCCCCGAGAACGCGGATCTCCGCTCGCTCGAGCACCTG
Source organism: Chlamydiota bacterium (assembly GCA_037133055.1). GTDB lineage: Bacteria > Auribacterota > Tritonobacteria > UBA1439 > UBA1439 > UBA1439. Next base: position 11,188 of record JBAXOY010000041.1, on the reverse strand, counting down.
CTCCTCTTCGGCCTCAAAGGCGTGTCTGCCTACGCCGACCACGCCCACATCCTCGGCAGCGACTCTGACGCCGTCTTCGACGGCATCCACAAGGCGCTCGCCGCGCTCGCGGAGGGGACGGTTGGCGCCGACGAGCTTGTCGGGCTCGTCATGGAGTGCGGGAAGACCACCATCGCGACGATGGAGCTCCTCTCCCAGGCGCACCGCGCGCGGTTCGGCGTGCCGGTCCCCACGGCCGTGTTCCTCGGGACGAGAAAGGGCCCCGCGATCATCGTGAGCGGCCACGACCTCCTGGACCTCGAGCAACTGCTGGAGCAGACGGAGGGGACCGACGTCAACGTCTACACGCACGGGGAGATGCTCCCGGCGCACAGCTACCCGAAACTGAAGAAGCGCGGGCACCTCGCCGGGAACTACGGGACCGCCTGGCAGAACCAGCAGAAGGAGTTCGCGGCGGCGCCCGCGGCGGTGCTGATGACCACGAACTGCATCCAGAGGCCGGCGGTCTCCTACCGCGATCGGATCTTCACCACGGGGCTCGTCGCGTGGCCGGGGGCGGCGCACATCCCCGACGGGAGGGACGGCCGCCCCAAGGACTTCTCCGCGGTGATCGCGAAGGCGAAGGAACTGGCGGGGTTCGAGGAGGCGCCGGCGAAGAAGATCACGGTCGGCTTCGGGCACGAGGCCGTGCTGGGCGTGGCCGAGACGGTGATCAACGCGGTGAAGTCCGGCGCGATCAAACGCTTCTTCCTCATCGGCGGCTGCGACGGCGCGAAGCCGGGCCGGAACTACTACACGCGGTTCGCGGAGCTCGTGCCGAAGGACTGCGTCATCCTCACGCTCGCCTGCGGCAAGTACCGCTTCAACACGCTCGACGCGGGCAAGATCGGGGGCGTCCCGAGGCTGCTCGACATGGGGCAGTGCAACGACGCCTACTCGGCCGTCCGGGTTGCCCAGGCGCTCGCCGGCGCCTTCACCTGCGGCGTCAACGACCTGCCGCTCACCTTCGTCCTCTCTTGGTACGAGCAGAAGGCGGTGGCGATCCTCCTCTCGCTGCTGTACCTGGGAATCAGGGATATGCGCCTCGGGCCGTCGCTCCCGGCGTTCGTGACGCCGGGGATACTGAAGGTGCTGGTGGAGAAGTTCAACATCATGCCGATATCCGACGACCCGGCGCGGGACCTGAAAGCGGCGCTCGAATCGTGATATACTTACGGACGGCATGACGGACCCACAGGGTGTTTTCAGCGCGGTGCGGGTGACCGACCGGGTGTACTGGGTCGGGGCGGTGCGCGATTTCCACGGCTACGCGACGCGCGGCACCACCTACAATCCTAATCCGGGAGGGACGAAGTGATTTATCCCCGTGATATTGTGGATTTCGTTGAGAAGAAAAAAGATGCAGCGCTCGAATTTGCCAATGCGATACTCGGCTCCGGAAGTCACAGTATCAACAAAGGGGATTCCCGGGATATCGACATTGGTTTTGAAACGTGGATGATCCGAGAAGGCATCTATGAAAGTGCGGCGATAAGAAGATACGTGTTCTATTTATCGACGATGTCGAACATTTTCCATGCCATACGACATCTCTTCGAAAGGGAGAATCCTGATAGCCGGAGTGAAATCGATAAAGCAGCCGTGACGACGACTGTGGAAGAGATGATGTCGATTGCCAGGTACCTCTATTATCTGGATAGCTATGGTATACAGGGAGATATACTCGAGTGCGGCTGTTTTAGGGGATTCTCTTCCTGCTGCTTGAGCTGGGCGTGCAGTTTTCTGGGAAGACAGCTTATTATAGCAGATTCTTTTCAAGGACTGCCGGACGTGGGGAGCGTCTTTTACCATAAGCACGAATTCAGCTCGGGGGGAATGGAATCCGTAAGAAATACCATCAATACTCTGGGTCGAATTGACTGTGTCTCTTTTGTTCCGGGATGGTACGAAGAATCGCTGCGTGGTTTTAATCAACCCCTTTGCCTCCTATGGCTTGATGTCGATTTGGGGAAGTCAGTGTCAGATGTGCTGCAGAATGTCTTCGCTTCGATCAGAAGGGAAGGGGTCATTTTCAGTCATGAGTTTAGTGGAGAGTGTGTCAAGCATGCCAGAGTAAAGACGGTTGGTCGCGTTGGGGAGGTCCCAAAAGCCATCAATGATTTTTTTGCCCGTAACAATGTTCCTTATGCTGCCCGCTATCTCACTGGATGGCTCGCAGTTATAGTCCCATTTATGGACAGCGGAAACGTACGTGTCTCGCCATTGAAGCAGGATTATTTAACCTACTCGCCGCAAGCCGATATAAAAGCATCTGCTGATATTTCTCAGCTCAAAAAGAAATGGGGATCAACAACACGTTGTGGTTATTCCAGATTGAATGAGCTCGACATCTCCAAGACGCGGGTTGTGCAGATATACGATTCCGATGAAATCATCCTCTCCGGATGGGCTGTCGACGACAGTGTCCGTGATAGTGCAGGTGGGGCGGTCATCGATATTGACGGAAGGCTCTTTCCGGCTCTCTATGGTTTTCCCCGAGATGATATTTCCGAAGAATTACATTCGTGTATAAACAGGAATTGCGGGTTTAAGGCGCTCATACCGATAGATAAAATAGGATCAGGCGTGCACACGATTGGTATAAAAGTGATATCGAGAAATGAAAAATATTTCTTTGACCCCCACTGTCTGATGACATGCGAAATCATAACGTGACCGGTTGAGTCATCCCAAGTTGATGAAGGCATGAATGCCGGCATGCACGTTTCAGAATAGAGCGTACTGAGAGCAGTAAGCCAGATGCTTGTTAGGGAACAGCATACGGAGGTAATGACAATTCAACCCAATTCTTTCAAGGCAGCTAAAGTCAACGACCGGGTGTACTGGGTCGGGGCGGTGGACTGGGCGGTGCGCGATTTCCACGGCTACGCCACGACGCATGGCACCACCTACAACGCCTACCTGATCGTCGCCGACAAGGTCATCCTGGTCGACACGGTCAAGGCGCCGTTCAGGGAGGAGATGTTCGCCCGCATCTCCTCCGTGGTCCACCCGGGGCGGATCGACTACCTCATCTCGAACCACTCGGAGATGGACCACTCCGGCTGCCTTCCGGAGACGATCGCCGCCGTGAAGCCCGACAGGGTGTTCGCCTCCGCCAACGGGGTGAAGGCCCTCGCGGACCATTTCCGCCTCGGCCCCGGCCTCGTCGCGGTGAAGGACGGCGAGCGGATGAACCTCGGCGGGGCGAACCTCTCCTTCCACGAGACGCGGATGCTTCACTGGCCCGACAGCATGTTCACCTGGCTGCCCGACGACGGGCTCCTCTTCTCGCAGGACGCGTTCGGGATGCACCTCGCCTCGGGCGAGCGTTTCGACGACGAACTCCCGCCGGGGCTGCTCGAGCGGGAGGCGGCGAAATACTACGCGAACATCCTGATGCCGTTCTCGCCGCTCGTCGCGGCGCTCCTGAAGAAAATTCCGGCACTGGGGATCTCCCCCCGGATCATCGCCCCCGACCACGGGCCGATCTGGAGGAAGGACCCCGCGGGGATCGTGGCGCGCTACGCGGCGTGGGCCGCCCGGCAGTCCCGGCGGAAGGCGGTGATCGTATACGACACGATGTGGGGGGCCACGCACCGAATGGCCCGCGCGATCGGCGAGGGGGTGGTCGCGGGAGGGGCCGAGGTGAAGATCCTTCCGCTCGGCGCGAGCCACCGGAGCGACGCCGCGACCGAACTGCTGGACGCAGGCGCCTTCCTCGTCGGCTCGCCGACGCTCAACAACGGCATCTTCCCGACCGTCGCCGACGCGCTCTGCTACCTGAAAGGGCTGAAGCCCCGGGGCCTCATCGGCGCTGCGTTCGGCTCCTACGGCTGGAGCGGGGAATCCGTGAAAATCCTCAACGAGCTGCTCCGCGCCATGCAGGTCGAGCTCGTCGGCGAGGGCGTGAGCGCACGCTACGTGCCCGGGGATGAGACGCTCGCCGCGTGCGCGGCGCTGGGGCGGAGCGTGGCGGAGAGGCTCGCGCATTCACTACAAAAAGAGGAGGGCAGCAGATGAACGCATGTCGCATCATTTGTGTCGTGGTCGCCGTGACGGTTGCGCCGGCGCTCGCGGCCCGGGCCGCGACGGCCCCGAAGGCCGAACCCGCTTCGGCCGCTGCGGGGAACACCACGCCCGCGGGAGAGGTGAAGGAGATGAAAGGGGATACGTGCCCGGTGCTCGGGGGGAAGGCGGACAAGAGCATCAGCTCTGACTACAAGGGGACACGCTACTATTTCTGCTGCGTCGGCTGCCAGGGCCTGTTCAAGGCCGACCCCGAGAAATATATCCAAAAGATGCCGAGGGAGTGAGCGCCGCGGCCCTGTCCGGCCGAGATGCCGACCGGGCGGGGCTCGGGTGCGCCGGGGGAGGCGTGCATGAGTGATCGTATGATACGGTGTGGGTCCGTCTTTCTCCTCGCCGCCCTGCTCGGCTGCGCCATGCCGGGGGCTGAGGGGAAGGGGGTTCCCGACTACTGCCCCGCCTGCAAGGTCAGGGTGGTGAAGCGCGCCTCCCTGCGGGGGAGGGTGCCTGCGCACACGTACGTGAAGTACCTCTGCCCGTCGTGCGGGAAGGGGTGGGAGGGGGAGGCGTCGGCCGGCTCGCGGGCGGTGTGCCCGAAGTGCAGAAGGACGCTGAACGAGTGCCCGGCCTGCTGCAAGAAAGGAGCGGCGTAACCCTCACCATGACTGATGCCACACCCCACAACCACCACGATCACGGGCATCATGCCCATGCGCATTTTCTCCGCGCGCGAGAGAAGGGACAGAGCCGTCTCGGCCTCTGCGTCGCCATCACGCTCGTGACGATGGTGCTGGAGTTCGTCGCCGGGATCCTTTCGGGGAGCCTCGCGCTCGTGAGCGACGCGGGGCACATGCTCACGCACGGCTTCTCCCTGATCATCAGCTACTTTGCCATCACTATCACGCGACGGCCCGCGACGGAGAAGAGGACCTTCGGCCTTTACCGGGCCGAGATTCTCGCCGCCCTCTTCAACGCGGCGACCCTTCTCATCATCACCGGTTTCATCGTCTGGTTCGCGGTGAAGCGTCTCATCCACCCGGTCCCGGTGGCCGGGGGATGGATGCTCCTCGTCGCCGTCATCGGGCTCCTTGTCAACGTCCTCACGACGCTCATCCTCCGTTCATCGGCGCACGACGACCTCAATATCCGGAGCGCGTTCGTGCACATGCTCGGAGATATGTTTTCATCGGTCGTGGTGGTCGGCGGGGCGATCGTCATCATCCGAACCGGGTGGTACCCGATAGACCCGATCCTGAGCGTCCTCGTCTGCGTCCTCATTCTCGTGTGGGCGTATCAGCTCATCCGTGAATCGGTCGAGATCCTCCTTCAGTCCGCTCCCGCTCACATCGATATCTCGAAGATCGAATCGCGGCTCGCGGCCCTCGACGGGGTGCGGCGCGTCCACGACGTGCACGTCTGGTCGATCACCTCGGGGCTCCACTCGATGAGCGGCCACGTGGAGATCGACGACATGCCCCTCAGCCGGGGGACGGCCATCCTGGACGCCGCCGGCGAGATCCTGAAAAAGGAGTTCGGGATCATCCACTACACGATCCAGCTCGAGTGCGGCGACTGCGTGCGTCACGCGATGGAACACTGATAGATGATTCCCCATAAGGTCCCGCTATCTCATGAGCCTCACCAAGGTCATCATCCCGGTCACCGGCCTCCACTGCGCCTCCTGCGTGCTCAGGGTGGAGGGGGCGCTCGCGGCCGTCCCCGGCGTCGCGTCGGCGCGCGTGGACCTCGCCTCCCGAAGGGCCCTCGTCGAGTATGACCCGGGCAGGACGGCCCCCGCCGCCCTCGAACAGGCCATCGAGGCCGCCGGCTACGGGGTGATCAGGGCGGGTGCGGGCCGGATCGAGGACCTTGAGGACAGGGAGCGTGTCCGGGAGACACGCACCCTCCGCGCAAGGTTTTTCATCTCTGCGGCGTTCGCGGTCCCGCTCCTCCTGGTCTCCATGGCGCCGATGGCGGGGGTGCGGATTCCGGCCTTCATCTCCCGCCACACTGCGCTCATCCAGTTCCTCCTCTGCGCTCCGGTCGTCGCCGCGGGATTTTCGGTGTTCAGGCGGGGCCTCACGGCGCTCTTCCGCACCGGCCGCGCCACCATGGACACCCTTGTCGCCCTCGGGACCGGCGCGGCGTTCCTCTCCAGCGTCGCGGCGTCTCCGGGCCTTTCCCGCGCGCACGGCGGGCACCTTTACTACGAAGTCGCCGGCACGCTCGTCGCGTTCATCCTCCTCGGCCGATGGCTCGAGGCGACGGCGCGGTCGCGAACCTCGTCGGCCCTCCGGGCGCTGATCGAGCTTGCGCCCCCGGATGCGCTCGTGGCCCGGGAGGGGAGGGAGATTACGGTAAAGGCCGAGGAGGTCGTGCCCGGGGATATCGTCGTGGTGAAACCGGGAGCGCGCGTGCCCGTGGACGGCCGCGTGGGGAGCGGGGAATCGTACTGTGATGAGTCCATGGTGACCGGCGAGCCGATGCCCGTCGCGAAGCGTAGGGGGGACGAGGTGATCGGGGGCACGATCAACGGGGCGGGCGCGTTCACCTTCGAGGCGACGAGGACGGGGAAGGACACCTTCCTCGCGCAGGTGGTCGCGCTCGTGCGCGAGGCTCAGGCCTCGCGGGCGCCGGTGCAGGACCTCGCGGACAAGGTCGCGGCATATTTCGTTCCCGCAGTCCTCTCCGTCGCGATCCTCTCCTTCTCCGTCTGGCTTTTCGCGGGACAGGACTTCAGCTTCGCCCTCGCGGTCTCGGTAGCGGTCCTTGTCGTCGCCTGCCCCTGCGCGCTCGGCCTCGCCACCCCGACCGCGGTCGTGGTGGGGATCGGCATGGCGGCCTCGCGCGGGATACTGATAAAAAGCGCCGCCGCCCTCCAGACCGCTGCCCGGGTGGATACCGTCGTCTTCGACAAGACCGGCACGCTCACCGTGGGGAAGCCGATCGTCACCGATGTGGCGCCGCTCGGCGGGCGCGACGCGACGGAGGTGCTGCGTCTCGCCGCGATCGCGGAGAAACGCTCGGAGCACCCCCTCGGCGCCGCGGTTGTCGCCGCGGCGCGGGAGCGGGGGATCGACGTACCCGACCCACAGTCGTTTGCATCCATGAGCGGGAAGGGGGTCGAGGCGTTGTACGGCGGGAAGCCGCTGCTCCTCGGGACCGCGGCGCTTGCCCGCGAGCGGGGGATCGATTTCTCGGCGGCGGCGGAAATGCTCGCCGCGCGGGAAGGGGAGGGGAAGACCGCGATGTTGCTCTGCGTGGGGCGCGCCGCGGCGGGTGTCATCGCCGTGGCCGACGCGGTGAAGGGGCGCTCCGCGGCGGCGGTGGCGGCGCTCAGGGCGGCGGGCCGGGAGGTCGTGATGATCACGGGCGACAACATCGGGACCGCCGGGGCCGTCGCGCGGCAGGTCGGGATACGCCGCGTGCTCGCCGGGGTCCTCCCCGCGGAAAAGGCGGCGGAGATCGGAAGGCTCAAGGCGGCGGGGCGTAAGGTCGCCATGGTCGGGGACGGGGTCAACGATGCCCCCGCGCTCGCCGCAGCCGATCTCGGGATCGCGCTCGGCTCGGGGACCGATGCGGCGAGGGAGGCGGGCGATATCGTGCTCGTGCGGAACGACCCGGGGGATGTCGCCGCCGCGCTCGAGATCGGGGGCCTCGCGATGAGGAAGATACGTCAGAACCTCTTCGCCGCCGTGATCTACAACATCGCGGCGATACCGATAGCCGCCGGCGTCCTCTACCCGTTCACGGGGATCCTGCTTAACCCCGTTCTGGCGGGGGGGGCGATGGCGGCGAGCTCGGTCTCCGTCGTCGCGAACTCCCTCTCGATGCGGCGGGGGCGGGGAGGGGGGGCTGAAGCCTCCCCTGCGGAGACGAGGAAAGGGCGGACAGGATCGCGCGGGGCGGCAGCCCCCTGATGTTTCCGAGCGGCTCCGGGGTTTTCGCTCCGTGCATGGCCCTGCCCGGGTGTACCGTCCCGTCCCATGCGATATCGATGCGCCGGGCCGGGATGGCCGGCGCCCCGGGCGGCAACAGTTCAAGCGCCGGGCGGGGGACGTCCATCTCCTCCATGACCTTGCCGAGAACCCCGATATTGAATGCCGCCCGGTCCGAGGCCGGGGTTCCCGCGGCCGCGGGGCGAACGGTGAGATGATCGGTCCCCGCCGCGATAAGCGCGCAGATCGTCCCCTCGTCGAGGAGAATGCCGTCCGTCACCACTCGCGCTTCTTTCCCGTACGACCGGGCGGCGTGGATCATCTCCCGAAGTTCCCCGTGGAGCAGCGGGTCGGAGCGGCCGGTGAAAATGACCCCGCGAGCGTACGGGAACGTCTTTCGCGCGGCGAGGCGAAAGACCGCGCGGGCCATGAGCGACGGCGGGGCCGAATCCGCACCCGGGGGGCCCGCGCACTCGACGCACACGGCGTCGAGGGGCTCGAGGCCGCGCCCGCGCCACCGCGCGAGGATGATCTCAGGATGCCGGATGCGGAGGAAGATCCGGTACAGGCGCCTGTTCAGCCATCCCCCCATAATTCATCCCCCCCTTTTCGGAGCATAGCACCGTCGCGGGGGGTGTCAACGGCAAAAGCTATATACTTCCGCCCGGTGCCCGGTTGTGCTACTGTGTGCGCCGCGATGCCGCATTGGGAGGGGTGACACAAAATGGGAGACCGGGGATCCGATGGATCGGGGGAGAACAGGGCGCTCGCGCGCGCCCGGGCCGCGCTCGACCACGCGAAGCGCGTCATGGACGTCGGCGCCGCGAAGGGACCCGACTCCTCTCCCGCCCCCCCGCCCGCGCCCGCGGCGTTCGCCCGGAGGAACGGGGCCGACGGCATGATCGCGCTCCTCTTCGTGATGGTCCTCCTGATCATCCTGGTCTACCACTACCGCTCCCGTGTGGTCCAGATGACCAAGGACGTGTCCGAGCTCTCGGCGACGGTCACGGCCGTCCAGGAGCAGCAGAAGACGGAGTCGCGGCTCCAGGCGAAAAGGGTCGAGGCTCTGACGCGGGAGCTCACCTCGCTCAAGGAGACAGCCGAAAAACCCCGCCGCGGGAAGTTCCTCGGGATATTCTGAGCGCAGGGGGTACGTGCCTATGGGGGGCCCAGAACAATCAGGGTCAGTACAGAACAATCAGGGTCAGACCTCATCTATTGACAGATAGATATAATCCCGCTTTTTTCTGTCAATAGACGAGGTCTGACCCTGAATATTTACTGAATATTTTCGTTTACTGAATATTTTCGCGGCGCCGGGGGAGAACGGAAGGACGACGCAGATGGACGTCAGGGTTATCAGGAGCTGCAAGCGCAGGAAGACGGTGAGCGCGCGCCTCGTCCGGGACACGCTCGTCGTGAGCGCCCCCGACGACCTCCCCGTGGAGCGCCTCCAGATCTTCATCGCCGACTTTACGGCGCGGTTCCAGCGTCGCAGGCTGCGGGAGGAGCTGAACCGCGACGGCGGACTTGAGTCGCGGGCGCGGGAGCTCAACGATCGCTATTTCGGCGGCGCCCTCCGCTGGGTTTCGATTGAGTATGTCACCGGTCAGGAGCGTAAGTACGGCTGCTGCGACTGCCGCGCGGGGCGCATCCGCATCTCGCACCGGGTGGGCGCGATGCCCGGCTGGGTGAGGGACTACGTCATCGTCCACGAGCTCGCGCACCTGAAGGTCCCGCGCCACGACCGGGCATTCCGGGGCCTCGTCGCCCGATACCCGCTGGCCGAGCGGGCGCGGGGCTTCCTCATTGCGGTGGGGATGCGGGACGAGGAGGACCTCTCCGACGAGGAGGGCTCTCAGCATGCTGAATCGCCGGGGATGTGATGAAAACTGAGATACTGAGACTGCTGGCGGAGGGGAAGTCGCGGGGCACCTGCCTGAGCACGCGCATCGCCGCCGTCATCGAGACGCCGCGCGGCGAGCGCGTCATAGGATGGAACGGCCCCCCGGGGAGGGCGGGCGCGCACGCGCGCTGCCTCGCCGGAGGGGCGATCACCCCGGAGACCCGGCGGGACTGCCCGGGCGTCCACGCGGAGGTGAGGGCGATATGCCGCGCCGCCCAGGCGGGCATCCCGGTCGAGGGGGGCACGCTCTACCTGAGCGAGTGGTTTCCCTGCGCCCCCTGCGCGGTGACGATGGTCGAGGCGGGCATCGCCAGGCTCGTCGTCGCGAAGAAGATCGACTACGCGAAGGACGACTGCTACAACTTCGGACTCGCCCGGCGGTACCTCGAACTGTCGGGCGTCGTCATCGAGGAGTGGGGAGGATCGGGGCAGGAGTGACTTCGGCGTATCAGGCGGGGTGAAATGACAGGGGGACCCGAAAGCCCCCCGTCGATACGCGCGCGACGCGGCACTCCACCCCTCAGTAGTTCTCCGCGAGCACCTCGAAATACGACTGGGGATGCTGGCAGGTGGGGCACACCATGGGCGCCTCGGCGCCCTCGATGATGCGTCCGCAGTTGATGCAGTGCCACTTCACGGGCGACTTCTTCTTGAAGACCTGTCCGCCGGCGATATTGGCGATCAGCTTCCGGTAACGGGCCTCGTGAAATTTCTCGACCTTCGCGATCTGCTCGAACGACTGCGCCGCCTCGGGAAATCCCTCCCCCTTCGCGATCTTGGCAAAGTTCACGTAGAGGATGGTCCACTCCAGCTTCTCTCCCGCCGCGGCCGCCTCGAGATTGCTCTTCGTGTCCCTTATGCTGCCGGCCGGGTACGATGCCGTGATCTCGGCGTCCCCTCCCTCGAGGTGCTTGAAAAACACCTTCGCGTGCTCTTTCTCGTTATCGGCCGTCTGGAGGAACAGCGTTGAAATCTGCTCGTACCCCTCCTTCTTCGCGGCGCTCGCGAAGAAGGTGTATCGATTCCTCGCCTGCGACTCACCGGCAAATGCGGCGAGCAGGTTCTTCTCCGTCCTCGTGCCCTTCAGCGACTTCGCCATCTCAGATCCTCCTCTCTTTCCGCCGTTTCATACGGCACATTGAATACTATGCGATACTAGGAATTATTCTCGAATGATACTACTATAGCCAATCCATTGCGTTCTGTCAACAGGGGCGATTACCCCGAAATGGCGGATAGGGGGAGTGGATAGAAAAGGTAATGGTCTCCTTTTATA